>NZ_CP054705.1:2701901-3003802 GCF_016495725.1 Salicibibacter cibarius
ATATCTTTGATAGAACCGATCGATTTCATACCACCTACCACTTATATGAAGACGAAGAAAACTTCCGATTGACCAATGACATGGAATTTCATTTTATCGAAATGCCCAAACTAATTAACGATTGGAAAGCCAATAAACTCGACCCATGGAATGATGTGCTTGCCCGCTGGCTGCTAATGCTCGGCATTATTGATCGCAAAAACGATAAGGTTTATGCTGACAAAAAATTATGGAAGGCAGGCTAAAACCGCCACGTCCTGTGGCAACGCCTGCAGAACCCACCTCCTGTGGGCCCGAGGTGATAGCCATGAAAGACGAAACTCTATACGATGCTTTCAACCACTGGGAAGAACTCAGCTCGACAAAGGAACAGCGTGTAGCCTACGAAGAGCGATCAAAAGAACTTATGGATCAAGAAGCCGCGGAACGAGAATACGAACTTCGAGTGCAAGAAGCTGAGGAAAGAGGAGAAGAAAGAGGGAAAGCCAAGGGGGAAGAACAAGGCAAAATAAAGGCAAATGAAGCGACTGCCCGGAGGTTATTAACAATGGGTATGGACGTTGAGACAGTAGCCAAAGGCTCGGGTCTTGACGTGAATAGAGTCATTGAAATCCAGCGGGAGATGCAATAACAGCTGAGAAAGGACGCCAGGATTTTCTTGGGGTCCTTTCCATATGATATGATGCAGTCGAAGATCCGTGCATGATCATCTCAACATCCGCTCAACAACCTCAATCACCCCTCCAACTCCTCCCCTTCCCCGACGGCAAACACAAACACACCCAAACAACTCGTCCGACACACTCCACCCCTCATCATCCGGGTTGCTCCCCCCAAACAACGGCCGTAGGTGCATTTGATTCATTTTAGTATATTAAGCCCCTCGCTTACCTATTTTATTGCAACACATTACCTACCTTGATTTTTACTATTCTCCATAAAGGATTGCGGATTATTACTTTTTTAATTCTTAAGAACCAAATATATTCCAATAATTATCTGTATTTATAGGTCGTTTAGTGGTATATTTATAATGCTATGGGGAATGAGGGGGGCGGCGTTATTCCGAGAAGGAATTTCCGCGAGCAATAATCAATCGGTCCGCCAAATCGAGTACATCTCAAAGCAGTACACACCGTTAGTAAAAGAGGAGATATTTATGATATGAAGGTAATTGTTGGAACCAAAGATGATCAAGAAGTGTACGATGGGTGTGTATTACCTGCCACAGAACCGGACGTCATGGAAACAAGGGATTGGATTTTTGATTGGCATGAGGAGTATATTTATCCAAATCGAAACATCTTATCCTTAAAAGTAAATGAAGATCCAAATGTTCAAGCATTGATGTCCTATGTGGTGGACGAAGGGTTTATTCTTATCGAGCTTCTTGAGTCCGCTCCTTCCAATCATCATCAACAGTCTGCACTAAAAGTGACACCAACATTGCTCACTGCTGCCGCAGTTATTAGTTTTGACCATGGATTTTACGGATATACTGCAATTCATATTAAGCATCATCCATCGGTGATTTCACATTATCAACGATATGGAGCAGAAATTATACGGCCAAATCGCATGGCTTTATCAACCATTGCCTCAACCCGTCTCGTTCAGTTATACTTGAAGAAAGGAGAGCGATAGGATGTCTACAAGTCGCGAGTTTTCAGAAATGACTGATGGTGAATTAGCCCACTATATCGATACTGAATTAAACGGCGTTTATGCCATCCCTCAAGAATCTGAAGAGAAACGGGAAGAAACACGCCGCATCATCAAAGAAATGAAGGAAAAGGACCCAAATGTCCCCTCTTATATAGACACCTCTAAATTAAAAGCAGATGAATCAAAGTCCTCGAAATAATCGGGGACTTTTTTTATATATTATGCGACTCAATATTCTTCGCACCCAACGCTTCGACAATATCCAAGTGTGTAATCACCGCTTCCTCGGGATCCACCATCAGCGCCGTGAGCCAAAGGTTGAGTTTCATTTAACAATTAATGTTGAAAAGAGCATCTCAATAATCCCTCAACAACCCCAATCACCCTACTCTGCTCCTCCTCCGTCATACTCGACCCCGAAGGCAAACACAGTCCATAACGAAACAACTCATCCGACACACTCCAACCCTCTTCATGCTCATAATACTTCGTACCCTCAAACAACGGCTGCAGATGCATCGGCTTCCACACCGGCCGCGCCTCGATATTCTTCGCATCCAGCGCCTCGATAATCTCCAAATGACTCACACCAGCCTCATCAGGATCCACCGTCAACGCCGTCAGCCACCGATTCGACTTGCTCCCTTCCAACTCAGGCATAAACGCCACCCCCGGCAACTCACCCAACGCCTTATCATACCGCGCAAAAACAGCCCGGCGCTGCGCCACGCGCTCATCCAGCACGTCCAACTGCCCACGTCCGACACCGGCAACAATATTGCTCATCCGATAATTGTAGCCAACCTCGCTATGCTCATAATGCAGCGCCGGCTCCCGCGCCTGCGTCGCCAAAAACCGCGTCCGCTCCAACGCTTCCAAATCACCCGACACGAGCGCGCCCCCGCCGGACGTCGTAATAATCTTATTCCCATTAAACGAATACACACCAAAATCGCCGAACGTCCCGCTCTTCCGGCCGCCATACTCACTCCCCAACGATTCCGCTGCGTCCTCGACCACAGGCACCCCATACGCCCGGCACACCTCCATCAACCGGTCCATCCGCGCGCTATGCCCGTATAAATTCACCACAATAACAGCCTTAGGCAACACATCGGCATCACCCAACGCCCGCTCCAATGCCTCAGGCGACATATTCCACGTCGCCGGCTCCGAATCAATAAACACCGGTCGCGCACCTTGATACACAATCGGATTCGCAGTAGCCACAAACGTCAACGAGGAATAAAACACAACATCCCCCTCGCCCACACCAAGCTGCCGCAACGCCAAATGAATCGCCGCCGTCCCCGAACTCAGCACCGCCGCACCCGCAACACCGTTGTATTCCGCCACGCCAACGCCGCCTCAAATGCCTTAACGTTGTTTCCCAGCGGCGCAATCCAGTTTAGATCGAACGCTTCTTGTGTATTTATTTTTCTAAAAAATTCTGTCTTGTTATTCTGACATAACAACATCGATTCTCCAATTATAACCCTTCATCGGTTTCACGGGTGCGCCCAAGGCCAACGTATCATCATTAATATGGTACATAACATCGGCACCACCGCTTCATTCCTTCACAAGCATGTCAAGCACCGACACGTGTTTATATTTTTCACATAGTTCATAAGAATGAAATTTTATTATTAATTATCAGAATTAATATTGATTTTCGAATCATTTAGTACTATTTTTATAGTACCATGGAGAATCTATATGTGAAAGGACGGCGCCGTTCCTGGGAAGGAACTACAGTGAACAACTACCAATCGGCCCGTCAGCACTATTCATTCGAAGAAATCCGAAATCTATTAGCAGTACACACCGTTAGTGCATAGGATGCTTCAACGCCTCCACATTCACAGCAACCACGAGGACTTTTTGCAAGCCGGATATGTAGGACTTTGGCTTACATACCAACACCACGATGGTGAAAGAGGACCATTTCCCGCTTATGCTTTCCTTCGTGTCAGAGGAAAAATGGTGGCGATGCTGAGAAAGGATACCAATTATTACGAACGGCATTCCTTCAGTTCCAATGATCAGGAACCTGCTCAAGTGCGCATAGAGACAGAATCCTGGATGCCAGACGTAGATACCTTAGCCCCTTACTTGAACAAGTTATCCGACCGCGAACAACGTTGGGTCATCGAGCACGCCGTGCACGACCAAGCCCCGCGCATGATCGCCGCCAAGTACAACGTTTCCGTCGAAACGGTAAAAAGTTGGCGGAAAGGAGCATTAGCAAAGCTAAAAAAATATATGAAATAATTCGGTAAGCCTGCAGTTCTTTCCCTGCAGGCTCTCTACACGTTTTTCGATATTAATGTTTTGATAGATAGCAATTGGTTCAACAGCTATATTTGGGTAATTTACAAATGAAAATACATCATTTATTCTTGAGAATTTTCATTTGGCATTTAACGTCTGGTTGGTGGGTAATTCCTCATCTTGATAGCCTTTTTGGCGCACGAGTTGATGCCTGACTTCTTGGACAGCCATTCTGGTATATAGTTGTGTTGAAACTAGGGTCGGTTCGGCTTTGTCCATCCACAATAGCCTGGATGTCTTTTAACAAGCGAGGGAGTTGTTGCTCTTCGATTGTCTTTCTGCCCCTTGCTTGAAAAACATCGGTGATTGAAGACCTTGATTCTAGCTCATAATTTCCTTTTCTTATCGTTTCTCTGCCCATGTGAAAATCGTTTGCAACAGCAGTTTGATCCCCATTCCCGTAGCCCTTGGCAAGCTTGGCTAAAGCAATGCGTTTATCGGAACCTTTTAATTTTTGGACGGTTACATAATGTCTTTGAATCCGTTGAATAAATTCTGTATCATGATATCAGTATCCTTTGTGTTTTTTTTGTTGTCGTACTACCACTAAAACATATACAAAGGATACTTTTGTACTTATTATCAAAATTGACTAATTATTTATTTGAACATGCCTAAATTGTTTACTTTAATATAAAACTCTCCTATTCCCTTAAAAATTGGAACGCGATTGACCACCGTCAACGTTAAGTGTTGCGCCAACCACCCAATTTGCTTTTTCAGAAGCTAAGAAGACGACTACATCAGCTACTTCTTGAACGATGCCAAATCGTCCAGCGGGGATATTTGTTTGAATGTATTGATTGATTTTTTCTGGATTTTCATCAAGCCGTTTCTGCCAAGCACCTGACAAATGTATGATGGCACCAGGAGCCACACTGTTTACCCTTATACCATATCTAATAGCCTCGTTGGCAAATGCTTTCGTAAAACTAATCAAAGCAGATTTGGCATTATTATAGGTTACCTTTCCACCGGATTCGCGACCAGTAATGGAAGTTATATTAATGATGCTTCCTGATTGTTGTTTTAGCATGTGTTGTGCAGCCAACTTGCTAAAATGAACAGCAGAATAATAATTATACTCCATCGCTTCTTTAAAAGTAGAAATATGGGTTTCTAAAACATCGCCTCCATTGCTACCCCCACTATTATTGATCAATACATCAATATTACTAAAATCATTAATGAACTCATTCATGCATTTGATTCGTTCATTTTCTTCCGTCAAGTCGGCTTGGTATGTACGAATGTTTTTAAATTCTTGTTTAACCTCGTCTAGCCCTTTCTGTCCTCTAGCAACAACACCAACGTTAGCACCTTCTTCTAAAAAGACTCTGGCGATCCCTTTACCAATGCCTCTGGAACCACCTGTTACAAGTACTTTTTTATTATTCAAGTTTAAATCCATTCCATTCTCACCTATCCTTTACATTTGATCGCAGTACTGTAGGAATATCTAAAAAAAACCAGTAATCACACTCAAATCCGCAAATATTCCCAAAATCATAAAATCTACTCGTCATACATTTGCACCCGCAATAGGAACAGCAATGAATGCTACAAGGCAAATAGGAGTATTATGGTTCAATATGCCAAAATAAAAGACAAGACAAACAAATGTGCAACTAATGGACTGATGCCAAAGGTTATTAAAGCAGGGGGAACTAAAACAACTAAAAGTATATAAACAGTAATAGTTAGTAGGAAAATCCTTCCCTAAAATAAGAGATATAATCATCGTCATGATGAGTCACATGGCACCGGTTAAAAAATTAGTTGAGCAGGCTAAGTTAATGGAAAGCCACGGTTCAAATACGGTTTATTTTGTAGGTTCAGCAGAAGCTCTGCTGCCTCATAAAGTCACAGACCACCCTTTCAAAGGGTGGCTTGATGTCGCCCTATAAGGGCGTATACCAGCAGCGCCTAAAGGCGCGGTTTCACCAGCCTTCGGTTGGATTAAACCCTTTTATTGATTTAACCTGTCTTTGATGATATCCGCCTCTTCTTGTTGCTGAATATATTCGCGAATAACATCTTTATTGAGGCCTACGGTACTCACATAATACCCTCTGGCCCATAAATTCGGATACACTTATTTTCGGCGGTATTTTAACATACATGTGCACGTGGTCCGTGCCAATACTTCCTTTTTCTAATTCCACATTTTTATACTCGCATAACCTTCTCAATATTTCCCCTACTTCTCATCTAACCTATTTCGGGATAAATATGATATGATAACTACAGTCCCATCGGGTGTGGGATAGACTCTTTGCACCCATGGGATACCGTCCTCCTTTGCTTTTGAATTTGGCTGGTGAAACCAATTTCATTATAGCAAAGGAGGACTTTATTTCATCACGCCTCACGGCACTTCCTGTTCAATTCTCCCACGCATAGCGTGGGGCTTAATATCTGAGTAAAAGAAAGAATTAAAGCGCTTCAGACTGAGGTGAAACAAATTAAAAGGCCGCAGGTGCTAATGCCTTACTTAGTAGACCCCCTCCTTGTATTTATTATAAACAAAATCCCGCACATGTGCCTAAGAATCAGTTGTGCAGGATTTTGTTGGAGTATATTAGATTTCAGTTGAATAAAAAGTTCTTTTTTAGTAGATTTGATTATTGGTATGGAATCATGTTTGTGTCTCAAAACTTGACCTACGTTATACCTTTTATTGTTTATAACGAATGTTAAATTTTAAGGGAAATGTACTTTGTTTCAAGGAACTCATCCATGCCATGATGACCTCCTTCTCGCCCGATACCGCTTTGCTTCCAGCCGCCGAATGGTGCCTGTGCGGCGGACGGGCCACCATCATTTAAGCCGATGATGCCGTACTCCAGCTGTTCGCTCAAACGTATCGCTTTAGACACATCGCTCGTAAATAAATAAGCAGCCAATCCATATATGGTGTTATTTGCACGGTCAATCGCTTCTTCCTCCGTTTTGAAGGTTGCGATAGGCGCAAGCGGGCCAAATGTTTCTTCATTCATGCAGGCCATGTCTTCTTTTATCCCGCTCATCACTGTCGGTGTCAAAAACAGCCCATCTTTCTTTTTACCGCCTGTGACGACTTTTGCCCCTTGTTTCTCGGCATCTTCTATATGGGAGATGACTTTGTCAACAGCATCTTCGTCAATTAATGGACCAATGTCGGTATTATCATCGAGACCATCGCCGACGTTTAAACCTTCAACGGCTTGCTTAAATTTATTCGTGAACATCTCTTCAATCGATTCCGCCACGTAAATACGGTTCGCACAGACACAAGTTTGACCTCCGTTACGGAATTTCGAGGTCACTGCCTGTTCAACCGCGTTGTCAATATCCGCATCTTCGAGAACGATTAAAGGCGCGTGCCCACCAAGTTCCAGCGAGATTTTTTTCATTGTTTCTGACGCACCGCTCATTAACGTTTTCCCGACTTCCGTTGAGCCGGTAAACGTGAGCTTACGGACACGCTCGTCTTTTTGCCAAGCTTCGGAGATTTCCCTGGAAGAACCAGTGACGACATTGATAACGCCTTCGGGAATCCCTGCCTCCACGGCCAGATCAGCCAGTTTAAGCGCTGTTAGCGGCGTTTGCGTCGCTGGTTTAATGATAGCTGTACAACCAACCGCGAGTGCTGGTGCGATTTTACGCGTAATCATCGCAGCCGGGAAGTTCCACGGCGTAATCGATGCTACAACACCAACAGGTTGATGTGTGACAAACAAACGCTTGTCCGGTGCAGAAGCCGGGATCGACTCGCCATAGTTACGCTTTCCTTCCTCTGCATACCATTTGATAAACGAATTTGCATAAGAAATTTCGCCGCGCGCTTCCTTAATCGCTTTCCCTTGCTCTTTCGTCATCGTTTGGGCGAGGTCTTCGTGATTCTCACCGATCAATTCAAACCATTTCTCCAACTTTGCACTCCGGTCCGCAGCGGTAAGCTTGGACCACTCGGGGAATGCTTCGTACGCGGCAGTCGCAGCTGCCTCGGCTTCTTTTTCGCCGCCTTTCGGAATCGTATCGAGCACATCCCCCGTCGCGGGGTTAATGACATCGATTTGTTCAAGTTCATTACCTCTCCATTTTCCGTTTATAAGACACTTCATAGATCATACTCCTCAAATTATGTTAAAGTATTTAACTGCCTGATGATCACCCTTTACTATATAAGTGATAAAAAAGGGTTTTAAACCAGTCATGTCGAAGTCTACAGGAAACCCTAAGCTGTTCTTCAAGACATCAAAGATGCTATGAAAGAGACGAAAGATAAACGAATGTATGAACGCTATCAAACGATTGCCCTTCATCTGAAACTTTATATTCTTAAATGCCACTTATATAGAGTTTACTCTTAATACAATTTTTCCTATATTAAGATTTTGTTCCATGCGTTTATGAGCTTCTTCAACTTCTTCTAATTTGTATACACTATCAATGACTGGCACAATACTCTCATTATTGAATTTGCCATCTATAAATTTTTCAAATCTACGAACGAGATCTATTTTATACCTCAAAGAACGTGAACGTAGGGTAGAACCGAAAAAATTAATTCGTTTTTGTAAGAAAGAACCTAGGTTGACTTTTGAAACGTCTCTTCCCCCAAGCGACCCAACCAAAATCCACCTACCATCCATACTAATGGAGCGTAAATTATACTCCCAGAATGATGCACCGATGAAATCCATAATTATATTTACACCTTTGCCCTTGGTAATGTTTAACACTTTTGTTGAGAAATCTCCATCTTTATAGTTGATCACATAGTCTGCTCCCAAAGATAAACAATGATTCTCTTTAATTGAAGATCCTGTCGTAGCAATTATCTTAGCTCCTATATCTTTAGCCATCTGAATAGCAGCAGTGCCCACACCACTACCGCCAGCGTGAATAAGAACATACTCTTCTTCTTTCATCTGTGCCAGTTGGATTAGGTTTAAATATGCAGTTAAAAAAGCCTCAGGAATAGCAGCAGCTTTTTCAAATGACAATCCAGCAGGTATCCTCATTGCCATATCTGATGGAATGACAACTTTCTCTGCGTAACCACCGCCAGGTAATAAAGCATAAACGTGATCACCCACGCACCAATCTGTCACACCAGCCCCCTTTTTTTCGATCACTCCCGACATTTCTAAACCAAGAATATTCGAAGTTCCTTTAGGCGGAGGATGTTGACCTTTTCGCTGGAGTAAATCTGCTCGGTTAATAGAGGTAGCTATTACCTTTATTAATAGCTCGTTTTCATAATAGCTCGGATCTTCAATATCACTAACATATAAATCATGAGTACTATCTTTTATTAATACTGCTTTCACTTATATAACACCTCATTACTTATGTTTTCCCAAAACTCGTTATTCGAATGGAAACGTGCGACAAAATGGTTCCAATTCTAGAAATTTTATTATTTTAGCTTAATTAACTACTTCGAGTGCATGGAACCATCCAATGGTCTTGAAACCACTATACATTTTGATTGAAGCCCACTTAAAAAGCGGGCTTAAAAGTCATGTGTGTACTATCTGATTATTCATCTCACAAGTTAATTTTCGTCAGAAATTATCTCACCGTATAATTCATAATTCTCATCAATAAGTTCTTCATATTCATCACCAGGCATCCATTCTAACGGCGTATCTAAAGACTCTGCAGACTCTTGGAATTCTGGATCATCCAAAGTTTGTTGTATAACTTCCTCCCAAGTTTCTATTATTTCCTCTGGAAGGCCTTCTGGTCCGCCTATTCCGAACCATGATGTAACATTCACATCATACCCTTGTTCTTCAGCTGTAGGTACATCAGGCTCGTCCTCAAACCTAACGTCACTCATTGAAGCGATCAACTTAAGATCTCCACTGTCCAAACCAGATACTACTGCAGATGGGTTATTCGACGTAAAATCTACATGCCCCCCTAATACAGCAGAAGTCGATTCACCGCCCCCATCATATGGAACACTTTCAATTTGAAGTTCCCCGTTTTCTTCTCTGTCTAATAAATCAACAGCCAAACCATTAAGTCCTCCAGGAGCAGGGTCACTAAAACTCATACCTGGATTCTCTCTAGCATACTCTACAAAATCATCAAGATCATCATAGGGCGCATCAGCAGGTGCAACAAGCCCATACATTTGCAACCCCCATCCGCCAACATAAGAAAAATCATCTGTACTATATGGTACTTGCTGGTTATGAGGTGAAACTGTTAAAGGAGCCATTGACAGATTTCCCATCGTATAGCCATCTGGTTCCTCATTAGCTAATTCAGATACCCCAACTGTACCACCACCACCATCCACATTTTCAATTATAATCTCCTCACCTAGGTACTCTTCTGCGACATCAGCAAACTGACGATAGACTACATCTGTATTACCACCAGATGAATAATTCACATAAAATGTTACTGGTTCTTCAGGATAGTTTTCCACATCAACCTCTTGATCACCGCATGCTGTTGCAAAGATAGCAAAAAACGGAGCAAAAGAAAGTAATCCAATCTTTTTAATCATTTTAAAACCTCTCCTTCAATTTAATGGAAATAAAAAGGAATCAATATCTTCAACTAGTTTGATCTTCATTTTTTGGGCTTTTCACCTCCCTAACAATATAAAAGATAACTATCATTATTGTGATGATGATAAAAACCAAAGATATTGGATTTTGAAAGAAGATTATTGGATTATTATTAGAAAGTATCATACTTTGCCTGAAAGAAGTTTCAAATATGGGACCTAAAATGAAACCAATCAATAATGCTGTTGTTGGAAATTGAAATTTAATCATTAAGTAACCAATAACCGCGAAGATAAACATTGTTTGTACATCGAACATATTCTGGTTCATACCGTATGATCCTGCTACACACAAAACTAAAATTGCGGGAATAAGCAAGGTTACATTTATATTTCGTACCTTAACCACCCATCTAGAAGCATACCAGTTAAATAAGAACAGAACACAAATTGAAATAAGAATACCAAAGTATATCCCGTATATAATAGGGCCGTCAGTGTCAAATACTGTAGGGCCAGGAGTGATTCCATGGATTATAAGCACTGATAGAATCAATGCCGCTTCAGCATCTCCAGGTATGCCCAAAGATATTAACGGAATTAAATTCGAACTTCCCACTGCACTATTAGAGGCTTCAGGAGCAGCTACACCTTCAAGTGCTCCTTTCCCATATTTTTTAGGGTTTTTAGCAAGCCTTTTTCCAGCATTTCGGCCTAAAAAAGCTGCTACAGTTGGCCCTAGTCCAGGTAAGGCACCTACAAATGTGCCAATTGCTCCACTTTGTAAATAAATCAATCGAGAATCTTTAAATTCTTGCCACGTCAATTTAGAATTATCATCTGGTTTCATTATATCGTTACCAGTATTTTTTCCTAAAAACGTTTCTTCCATTAGTATAAATACTTGCGAAACAGCTAAAAGACCTATTAAAAGAGGTACCAATTCTAATCCACCTGATAATTCCATGGAATCAAAAGATAAACGAGGCACGCCTGTACTAGGATCATAACCTATTGTTCCTATAAACACCCCTAATACAGTTGCTAACATCCCTTTCATAATGGACTTTTGTGAAATTCCTAAAATCACAGTAAAAGCAAACAGTATTAAAGCCGTATACTCTGGAGGCCCAAATTCTAAAGCGAAATTTGCTATAACTCCGGCTATAGAAATTAAGACTATGACAGCAAACAAATCTCCCAAGGAAGAGGAAACAACAGCCATTTTAATTGCCTTGCGTGCTTTTCCTTGCCTTGCCAATTGATGTCCATCTATGGCAGTTGCAGCAGCTGCCGAAGTTCCAGGAGTATTCAATAGAATAGCTGCAATACTTCCTCCAAATATTCCGCCTTTATACATTGCAGTTAACAGCACAATCGCCTGTACAGGATTCAATGTAAAGGTAAAAGGTACTAATAGGGCTATTGCCATAGTCGCTGATAAACCTGGAATTGCCCCAAGCACAGAGCCGAGAATAACTCCCGCAATAGCTATTAATATTGTTGTTGGTTCTAGTATTATTGAAAGACCACTTAGCACATCGTCCATATCAAACACAATTTACACCCCCCGTATGCTCACATCAAAATACCCGTAGGCATAAATAACCCAAGAAGTTGCTCTAATAACAGATAAAGCATCAAAGGAATTATAACCCCGCTAAAAATCATAGTTTTTATATTCCTGGTTTTGAATAGATATAAAGCTAGCACAATAAAAATAACACTCAGGCTGTAGTAACCGATATATTCTATTAAAAAAACATAGAGGAAATAAAGGAAGATGCCACTACCTAGTTTTAACAAGAGTGACTTGGAGAAGGAAATAACAACTTCTTTTTTCCTAAAACAGTTTGCCAGACCACCAATGGAACATATCAAAACAATAGAAATACTAAAGTACGGGAGAGCTCTAGGTGCCCCTTCTTCAATTTGTTGAGGAATAATAAATAAAAGAAGTAGGCTTACTATTATTAAAAAAATATAGATATATCTCTCTCTCCAATAAATATTTCCTTCCCTCATTTTTATCCCTCCTGCCCCAATTCCTTAGATAATTTATTAGCAGCACTCTTTACTACAGAGATGATTTTTGGCAACTCATCCTCTGTAAAACGACTTTCAATCCCCCCTAAACTTAAAGCCCCTATAGCATCACCTTCATGGTTCATAACCGGAGCGCCAACTGCAACGGTACCCTTATAAGTTTCATTATGGCTAATAGAGTACTCGTTAAAATAGATGAATTCCAACCTTGCGTAAAGTTTGTCTATCTCATCCTGTGTTAACTCAAGATCACTCAAAACAGCATTCTGTGTTTCCCTTTCCATTGATGCAAGTATAGCTAATGGACCCGCTCCCTTGATTAATGGATACGAATCTCCAACATGTGTAGTATTAGCATTTATGACGTGCCCACCTTTTATTGTGTCTACACAATAGGCTCTATTGTTTCTTTCAATGAACAAATAAGCGTTTTCATTAGTCTCTTCAACCATTTTTTTTATATAAGGTCTTGCCCTAGTTGGTAGATCAATTGCATGCAAAGCTTGGTTTCCAATTACAAAAAGGTGTATTCCTAAACGATAATAAGGTGTATTGCCAATGTAAATCTTTTCTAGGAATTTTATCTTTTCCAAAGTGTTACAGTACCTCAATATAGTAGTTTTGTTATTTCCGGATTTTTGAGCTATATCATTTAATGATAATAACGGTTCACTCTTTGAGAAATGCTTCAGTATATTGTTCGCCTTTTCTAAAGAACGAATAATTGTTTTATCTCTTTCTTCACTCATTTACAAAGTCTTCCTTTTTTAGTTACAGCCCCATTTAAACTATTTATAGGGCTGTAACTATTCTATATTTTATACAGGCATGTAAATTCCTTAATTTAGATTTTCCATAAAAGGGAGAGGTGGAATATCATTTGGGTCCGTAAGTAAATCAATTACAACTGAACCCTTTGCCAAAAAAGCTTCTTGTAAGGCTTTCTCAATTTCTTCAGGTGATTCAACTCTTATCCCTTTTATTCCACATGCTCTTGCTATAGCTGCATGATCAACAGCGGTAAAATCACAGACAGATGTATACCTTCCCCAACGTGATTGTTCTGCCAATTTTTGATAAGCTAAGATTTGGTTATTAATAACTACAGTAACTACATTTATTCCTTCCCTCTTACATGTCTCTAATTCAGCCCAGGCGTGAGCAAAACCCCCATCACCCACAAAGGCCAAAACCTTGTCTTCAGGTTTTGCAATATTTGCCCCCATCGCCAAGGGGAGACCCCATCCTAATCCTGCTAAACCTCTTGGAAATATAAATTTTCGATCACCTTTTGCTTTAATATAATTTGCAACCCATACGGACGAAAGACTTGCATCGGTTACTATAGTTTGATCAGAAGATAATTGCATTTCTAGTTCAGCTAAAAATCTTTCAATTTTAATAGGATTTTCATCTGAGTTTTTAACACTTTTTGTTTCTTCTTTATGTGCTACTCTAGCGTTTGCGATCTTTTCTTCTACTAAAGAGCGTTTTTCTTTTTGTATATTTAAATCGTAATTAAATAATGATTTTTTTAATTCATTTAATGCCAGTTTTGCATCACCAACTAATCTTAGGGATTCGTAATTTCTCCCTATTTCGGTTGGATCTACATCAATGTGTATATACGTTGCATTTTCTGGTAACAAGGTCCATGAGTCTGTCCCATTTTGATTTGTTCGATTGCCTACCAATAAAATCACATCAGCATCTTCAATCATGGGCCTTAAAAATTTAGTTACTCCTCTTTTTCCCATGTAATAACCAATTGGACCAATTGTTAACGGGTGTTCTTCATCAACTGACCCTTTTCCCATTGTTGTCGTCGCTACTGGTATTGAACATTCCTCTTGAATTTGCCGAAGTTCCTGTTTAGCACCTGAAGAAATAACTCCACCACCTGCATGTATGATTGGCCGTTCGGCATTAGCAAGTAAATCTGCTGCCTTTTCAATTTTTATTGGGTCTGGAATTGATCTGTCTAACGGATAACTCCCCAAATTTACATTTCTATTAAATTTAACTGGATATTTGTTTGTATCATATGTCAAGTCCTTCGGACAAAGTAAAACAGCTGGACCTGGCTTTCCACTTGCAGCCGCAGTAAATGCCATATCAACGTAATCCTCTATTCTATCTTCCGAAGGGATCTTTTTAACCCATTTCGCTACACCTGAAAAAAGTTCTTTATGATCAAGTTCTTGGAAAGCGTTTTTATCTTCTTGGTCTCTTGGAACTTCATCAACCAGAGCAACTATTGGATGAGACGCTTTTAAACATTCTGCTAAACCTGGTACAAGCAAAGTTGCCGCTGGACCATTTTGCGCTGTTACCACAGGCACTTTTCCTGAACACATTGCATATGCTTGAGCCATATAAGAACCAGCATTTTCCTGTCTAAAACCTATTTGTCGAATTCCTAAGTCCATACTTGCTAGCATAATTGTTTGAGGGTTGCTTTGACCAAATAAATATTCAACTCCATTTTTTTTAAGCGCTCTAGCAATTCTCTCAGCATTGGTTTCTTTATGTGTACTCATGCTCTTACCTCCTGATCTTCTTTAATGTATCTAGATTCACTTCCGCTACCCACACTGTATAGCTGTGTTAATTTCTGTTCCCCAATTTCTTCTACTAAAATTACAGCTATTTACCAATAATAGTAATATTAAATTATTAAGGCTTTAAAACTACCTTCACTTTTTCTCCAGTTTCTGCTTTCTTGAATGCCTTTTTCCAATCAGTCAACGAATAAATATCTTGTATTAATGGATATACATTGATTTTTTTCTTTTGTATCAATTTAATGCTATCTAGCCAATCAATTTTAGTGTGACTATATGAGCCCATTACTTGTATTTCCTTATACGCAATTTTCATAAAGTCAACATTTAAAGACTCACTCCATGTCCCGACTTGAACATATTGACCACTTGCCTTACATAATTCCAAACCTGTATTAACCCCAGCGGCTGTGCCTGTACATTCCAGTACAATATCGGCACCATTTCCTTGGGTATGCTGCATTATGACATCGTCGCTTCCTTCATTGTCAGCCTCAACAACTAAATCAGCGCCTAATTTACTAGCTAATGAAAGTTTTTCATGATCTCTCGATAATCCGGATATTGATACAAACGCACCGTTTGCTTTACCGACCAACATCGCAATCAAACCAATAGCTCCAGATCCAATTACGTGGATAACGTTAGAAGGACTTATTTTTATTTTACGAAACGCATGAACGACTACTGCAAGTGGTTCTATTAATGCTCCAGATAAGATGTCTACTTCATCTGGGAGTACATGTATTTGACGTTGATTTAGTTTTACATAGTCAGCGAATGCTCCATTTTGCTCAAACCCTAATCGGTTTTTTTTACTACAAATATTAGTTTTACCAATTATACACATGTTGCATTGACCGCAGTTAGATGCTGCCGGTTGGCCAGTAACCTTACTTCCCTTAGATAAATTTTTTACGTCTTTTCCAATTGATGTTATATAACCACTAAATTCGTGACCCAAAATAATTGGTAAATTATATTTATAATATTTTCCCTGATACATTTTTAAATCTGTTCCGCAAATTCCAGCAGCCTCCACTTTTACAATAACCTCATCATCCTCAGGTATTAGATCTTCACTGTTTTCTAATGCCATATTGTAAGCTTCTTCGCTTTTTTTATATAGCGCTTTCAATAAAAACCCACCTTTACTTAAAAATATGGGACCTAAAAAATATACGATAATTGCTGCTACTTTCTTATCAATCCATAAACATCCCACCATTAACATCGATTGTTGCTCCAGTAATATATGCTGCTTCTTCCGAACATAAATACGAGACCGCAGCGGCAACTTCCTCGGGATATCCCAAGCGATTTAGTGGAGAAATCCTTATAAATTCAGCATTCGCTTCGGATGAGACTTCATTCACCATGGGAGATATAATTCTTCCTGGCGCAATACAATTTGCCGTTATACCGTACTCTCCATATTCAGATGCAATACTCCGATTAAAACCAATTAAAGCACTTTTACTTGTTGAATAATGAGCACCTGCCACACGACTTAATGTTCGACCGGCTTGGGAAGACATATTCACAACTCTTCCCCAATTATTCAACATCATCAAAGATAATGCTTCACGTACACACAAAAATGAACCAGTTATGTTCACATTTAACACTCTATTCCATTCTTCAAGAGTGGTATCGACAATCATCCGTTTTTGACCATTATGCTTCGGTGAAATTCCTGCATTATTTACTAAAATATCGAGGCGTCCATATTCATTCCTAACATAATCAAAAAAAGTTTTTATTTCTTCTTCCACACCTACATCAAGTACATAATCTACTACTTGTTTCCCCTTACCACGCAACAGTTTAGATTCTTCTTCCACTTTTTTTTGTAATACATCAGTCATTATTACAATAGTTTCGTCATCTGCTAGTTTTTCAGTGATATATAATCCAATCCCTTGTGCCGCCCCAGTAACAACAGCAACTTTTTTATCTGTTGACAATAAATCAACCCCTTTTTAAAAAAAACAATGTTGTAAGTAGGATCTTATTAATTTTCTAGTATATTTCACTATGCGTAATGGTGTTTCGCATTCCGTTGTATATTAAAATAAACTACTGATTGTCACATTGTCAATAGTTTTTGTGAATTTCGTGTCATTTTGTTGTATTAATTACTCGACGGATAAAGTTTGACTGGGCACGTTAAGCCCTCTATGAACCTCAAAACATCGGAAGATAACTAAATTAAATATTAAGGTACTGGCATATTCTTTATGTGTTAGTTACTCCAGAACCATATAAAGACAAGTCACTGCTAGATTTAGACAGTTTTCTTGTATGTTGAACAGGGACCATAAACCACGATGGGTCACTAAAACAGCCTAAATGGCGAGGTAAGTAAATATTCTTTAGCCAGGATAATGATCTTCACAACAACCCTTCAACAACCCCAATCACCCTACTCTGCTCCTCCTCCGTCATACTCGACCCCGAAGGCAAACACAGTCCATAACGAAACAACTCATCCGACACACTCCAACCCTCTTCATGCTCATAATACTCAACACCCTCAAACAACGGCTGCAGATGCATCGGCTTCCACACCGGCCGCGCCTCGATATTCTCCGCACTCAGCGCTTCAATAATATCCAAATGACTCACGCCCGCTTCCTCAGGATCCACCGTCAAAGCCGTCAGCCACCGATTCGACTTACTCCCCTCCAACTCAGGCATAAACGCCACCTCCGATAGCCCACTCAACGCCTCATAATACCTCACAAAAACTGTCCGCCACTGCGCCACACGCTCATCCCACACGTCCAACTGCCCGCGCCCGACACCGGTAACAATATTACTCATCCGATAATTGTAGCCAATTTCGCTATGCTCATAATGAAGCGCCGGCTCCCGCGCCTGCGTCGCCAAAAACCGCGTCCGCTCCAACGCTTCCAAATCACCCGACACGAGCGCGCCCCCGCCCGACGTCGTAATAATTTTATTCCCATTAAACGAAAACACACCAAAATCGCCGAACGTACCGCTCTTCCGGCCGCCATACTCACTCCCCAACGACTCCGCCGCGTCCTCAATGACAGGCACACCATACGCCCGGCAAACCTCCATCAACCGATCCATGCGCGCGCTCTGCCCGTATAAATTCACCACAATAACAGCTTTTGGCAACACATCAGCATCACCCAACGCCCGCTCCAACGCCGCAGGCGACATATTCCACGTCGCCGGCTCCGAATCAATAAACACCGGCCGCGCACCCTGATACAAAATCGGATTCGCAGTAGCCACAAACGTCAGCGAAGAACAAAACACAACATCCCCCTCGCCCACACCAAGCTGCCGCAACGCCAAATGTAATCGCCGCCGTCCCCGAACTCAGCACCGCCGCACCCGCAACACCGTTGTACTCCGCCAACGCCGCCTCAAATGCCTTAACGTTATTGCCCAACGGCGCGATCCAATTCAAGTCAAACGCTTCTTGTATGTATATTTATAAAAAAATGCAGTCTTGTTGTTTTGACATAATAACATCCCATCTCTATTTATAATTCTTCATCGGTTTTCACGGTGCGCCAAGGGCAAACCTTTCATCATAAATATAATACATAACACCGGCACCAACGCTACATTTCCCCGCAACAATTCCAATCATCAACACGTGTTTGGCATATAAGCTCTTTTACCAAAAAATAATATTTAGAGTTGCGCCGATCCGAAAAGGGTTATTCGTGAACAACTATCACTCGGCCCGTCAGGACTATTCATTCGAAGAAGTCTACCAAAAGTACACACCGTTAGTGCATGTGATGCTTAACGCCTCCACATTCACAGCAACCACGAGGACTTTTTGCAAGCCGGCTATATAGGACTTTGGTTCGCATACCAACACCACGATAGTGAAAGAGGACCATTTCCCGCTTATGCCTTCCTTCGTGTCAGAGGAGAAATGTTGACGATGCTGAGAAAGGATGCCAATTATTACGACCGGCATTCATTCAGTTCCAATGATCAGGAGCCTGTGGACATAACCATGTCAGAATCCTGAATGTCAGATGCAGACACCTTAGCCCCTTACTTGAACATGTTATCCGACCGTGAACAACGCTGGGTCATCGAGCACGCCGTGCATGATCAGCCCCGCGCATGATCGCGGCCAAGTACAACGTTTCCGTCGAAACGGTAAAAAGTTGGCGGAAAGGAGCACTTGCAAAACTAAGAAAATATGTAAAATAATTAAGAAGTGGAGCCTGCAGTGAGCACTGCAGGCTCCTATACGAAAATAGCATTGTTCCTTTTAGTAACATTTGCTCAGGGGTTTTTGGTGTTGTGTTGAAGAAGATTGCCAATTACTACGAACGGCATTCCTTCACTTCCAATCATTAGGAACCTGTGGGCACGGTCATGTCAGACGTAGACACCTTAGTCCCTTATTTGAACAAGTTTACCCGAGAGCCGCCATTGATGGCTGTTGTGTTGTGTACAGGCGGCTGGGAAAAAGCTCATGGGAATATCAGCCACATGAATCCATTGCTTTACCCTATACGCCTGTATTTATGCTATTTAAGTTCTTTAGTATACTTTTTAAACAAATTGCCCTCATGCAAGTTGTGTTCTACAAGTTGTTGATGAATCTCTTTTTCCGTCCAGGTAGAAGGGGTTTTACTTGACAGGGCTTTTCCAAATGCAAGTAATGATTGCCTAAATTCATTTAATTTATTCATATCCATAACTCTTGCATTTTCTGGAGGGTGTGCATTATCTTCAGTTTTATTGGATGGGTGTATTATTATAGGAATGCATTCTTGCTTAGCTCCATATCGTTGTTTATACCATTCTATTGAATGAAGTAATTGTCCAACATCGCCTCTCGGTATTTTGTCAGCTATGCTTTGAGATTTCGCCTCAATTAACACGTTTTCATCACCTTCTGGGATCCATAAATTATCGGGGCCATCATTTTCATCAGTCTCGGGTTGTGCACTTCCAAAGCCTAAAAAACTCCCAATATCATGTACTGCTTTTTCAAAAACGTGGTATACAATATCTGGTGAAAACCGAAAGTTCGTGATCATATCCTCTATTGCAATATAAACGTCTGACCCATCACCATAATTCTCTAGCCATTTTTTTATGATCTCAGATTGTTTCCCTCTCGATCTTGTTAGCTTTGAATAATTTGGAGTAAGAGGTTTTAATACACGACGGTATTGATTTTTTGCTTTCACTTGCAAATCATTTGCTCTTGATGAGTTTACTGGATAAATAAAACTTGCAGCAACTTGTGTATACCATGCTTTATCGATATCACTTAATAGCTCTTTATGCTGATCGATATAGGTCAAAAATTCATTGGTTCCTGCCTCATATTTTTCATCAATAAATAAATCAACTGCTTTAGAAAAATTTTCTGCTAAGTTTAATAAAAACGAATTCTGTTCCATATGATCTTTATTTACATCCAATATCAATTGCTTGTGAAAAGACCTCCATTCAGGGTCTCGATTTAAAACAGACTCTGTAGCACTTTTAACTTCTTCCAACGCCTCTTCGCTAGTTTCAGGTTGTTCACCGTCAAAAATTGTTTGCCCAAATTTAATTTGTGCAAGTGTTTCAGGAGCAAAAAATGGTTGATTATTCTTATTAAACATAAATTTTATAAGCGCATTGTCAAGAATAAATACATTACAAAAATCACTTCCGGAACGCACAGCCCGTCCGAGTCCTTGTTCTATCGTTTCAGCTACTTGTGCATTAAATATCGGGGAATCTTGACGTACAATTTGATGATGCTTATCCCTATTTGTAGTTGCTGTTGGCATCCCGTCTAGTACCAACACCCTACACGCATCACCAGCAAGGTCAATACCGTCATATCTCGCTACAAATATCATTAAATTTCCAACTGAAGATTTTAACCTTTCAGTTGCGTCATTTATATTGTCTTTGGTAACGACTTTCGCATGAAATTTCTCCCACATTTTGGATTTTTCCATATTTGGAACAATGACAACAACATTTTGATCCCTAGCATAATCAGCAATGAACGCTCTCATCCTATAATCTTCTAGTTCCATATGATATCTTTTAGGCGTAATAATTAAACGCTCTCCAACATCGCCTTTGTCTTCAGGTTCAATAGGATTTTCAATCGCTGATCGGTCGACGCCTAATTCATTTAACAACTTTGAATCATCACTAAATGTAGCTGATAAAAAAAACCTATGCTTAGCTTGATGAAATGATGGAATTTGCTGTATAGGCAGCTTCATTGGCGTAATTTCTATAGAACTCGAACTAATATAACATTCACATTGATTTAATTCATCCCCAATTATTCCCCATGAATATAATACAGCTGGGTCCTCTTCCTTTAACAATTCACCCAATATATTAATAATTGTTGTTCTTTGTTTATGCCATGACCAGTAAGGAATCATTTGGCTAATCGACGACTCACCAGCTTTTATACTGGCTAACAATCCAGCTCCTTGCTGATGGAGGTCGTCTTCAAACAAGCTGAAGATTTTCGAGTAAGCATCATAAGTATTTGGAATCGTAATTGTAGATTGTTGTCTGGCTTTTTTTATACAACTATGTGCGTCATCAACTACTAAAGTTCCAATCTCTTGTATTTCACGTGTATAATAGCCACCTACACCAAATATAGATCTGCCATTGAATAAGCGCTCAAACGTACAAATCAATATCGCTTCTCCATTCAAAAATTCAATTGGAAATTCTGCCCTCTCATTACTTGAATATTGAATTGTCTTTACAGGTATATTAAATATATCAGCTTGTTCAACAGCCTGTTTCACTAATTGCCTGTCGGGACATAGATATACAGCCGGACCGTACCCTTCATTTAATTTGGATTTTAACATTAAAAGAGCAATAAGTGTTTTTCCGGCACCTGTATTCAATTTCCCTACGATATCTCTTCTACCTCGGACACCACTCCAATTGTCCAAAAATTCCGTTTGGACGTCTCTTAAATAACCATACCCTTCCTCTGGCGGTGTTAAATGCTTAAAAATAACTGTTGGATTAATAGGTTTAGTTGTAGTTGTATTACTCATATTTGATATACGTTTTTTAAATTTACTCATGTAAACTCCACCTTCTTTTGATTAAATAAATGTGTCACTCATTTTATTAGAAAAGCTTTATTCCTCTACTCTAAGTTCATGCCATTGTGTAACCAACTTTCCAGACCGAACATCTGTAGGCAATATTTGTAATATTTTCTTTTCGTTATCTAATTCCTCAATAAAGTTGAGTGCGGTCTTCCACAACCATTCATAAGAATTCTCATGATTTATTCCGGTTTCCTCCGTTGCTGCCAATGCCGTTCCTGATACTCGCAACTCCAACAAAAGACCATTTTCTTTATAAATCCCAATCGAGTCATAATCTGCTCCTTTTCTTGGGAGCGGCTCTCCACAATATTCACCATAAACAAAGTCAGACATCATATGACCTCCCAAATAAAGTGTCTCTACAATTTCCGAATAACGGTAACGGAGTAATTCCTTCTTGTTATATGAAATTTTTTAAGGTTATACTACCTGAAATCCCAATCCCATCCACATACATATTTAATCACTGGAATTCCTTGCATAGCTCTTAGTAACATCCAATAATCATACATCCAATAAGCTCCCACTTCTTTCACCATCGTCAATAATCATGTATCAGCCATACCCATGCCCATTTTGTGTCGAATGATGGATGAGAGCCACTAGATTTGTCCTATTCACATTATTCATAAATGTCTAATCAATGATACCTTATGCGGAAGCGAGCACCTGTCAAAGGTAAACCCCTCGGGCAACTCTCCATTCCCTGCTCTCCCTTACCAGAAAGTGTTCATTTTTATTTAGCGAAAACTGTCTACTTTAGTTTAGCAGTCACAACTGGTAAAGGCTTCAGCAAAAGGTGGTAAACCTTTCAGGACTTGGCGGTAAGAAAGATTGCAAGGACGGTAAAAACTGAATGCAATATTCAGTTCCAGCATAAACATAACACCGACAACCCACTCAACGCATCATAATATCTCTGGAAAACATTAACATGGCGGCGTTGTTCAAACTGCTGATCAAGCACTTCCATTTACCCAGCCCCAACACCAATGACGATATGCGATAGTTGCAGCCGACTCCGCTGTGCTGATAATGAAGCGCCAACTCACGGTCTTGAGTGGCCAAAAAACGAAACGATCCAGTGCCTCCGGATCGTTAGAGACGAGGGCGCCTCCACCTGAGATGGTAATGACTCTATTTCCATCACCTATTCAGCACGCCTTAATACATAATCGAAGTGGCTCTAACCTCATCACTGTTCTAAAACTATGTACTTTGTTTAGAACTGTTTGTACCACTCCTGTTGATTCCACAGTGCATGTACAACAGATCATACAACTCCTACAAACCTATCACTACATACACACTAATTATACCACCAATTCCACTTATATACAAATAATACGCCTATAGCCATATACCTGGATCCTTTAATTCTCCTCCTTCGTATAGTAGTGCCTCAACAATCCCATCACACCTCTCCTTTTCCACCATATGAATAGGTTACACTTAGTTGGACAGATCAGTTAAGGTCATATAAACTTGGTTCAAATAAAAGCGGAGGAAACCCCATATGACCCAACGAACCAGAAGAAGTTTTTCACAAGAATTCAAAGAACAAATCGTTCAGTTGCATGCTTCGGGAAAACCTCGAGTCGAAATTATCAAAGAATACGAGCTGACGCCATCTGCCTTTGATAAGTGGGTCCGTCAACATCGAGGAACCGGTTCTTTTGCAGAAAAAGACAATCGCTCTCCAGAAGAAGAAGAACTCATTGCTCTTCGTAAGAAAAATCAACAGTTAGAGATGGAGGTTGATATTTTAAAGCAAGCGGCGCTGATCATGGGACGAAAGTAGATGTGATCCGGAACAATTGTCACAAATACTCGGTATCAGCAATGTGCGACGTCCTACAAATCCCAAGAAGCACTTATTATTACGAAGCAAAAGCTCGTGATAACCAAGATGAAGAATTAACAACGTTGATCGTAGACATTTTTAAACGCAACCGACATGTTTACGGACAAAGAAAGATCAAGATAGAGCTTAAAAAAAAGAAATGGATCGTTTCACGCCGCCGTATAGGGCGTATTATGAAAGAACAAGGGCTGGTTTCAACGTATACGGCCGCCCAGTTTAAACCGTCTAAAACAGCTTGTAACGAATCGGAGATTGGGAATACGTTAAACCGAGAATTCGACCAAGACCAAGAACTCAAGGTCATTGTGAGTGATTTAACCTACGTTCGTGTCCAACAGAAATGGCATTATATCTGCGTTCTCGTCGATTTATATAGCCGTGAAATCATTGGTCATAATGCCGGTCCTCATAAGAGCGCAGCTTTAGTTCAACGTGCCTTCGCATCGGTCAAATGCAACTTAAACGACCCACCTGCTAAAGCAGGTGGATTTGGACATAAAATGTCCGCGACTGAAAGTCGCATTTCAGACTGAAGTCTGCTGAAAGTCCTTAAGCTCAAGCATACTGATTTTGACTGGAACTCAATCATCAATCCTGAATATATCGTTCCTCTTCTCGCTCGTCTGGTTTTCGATATAATTTCTAATGATTTCTTCCGTCACATTCCCTACTGTTGCACAAAAATATCCTCTCGCCCATAAGTGCTGGCCTCAATATCTTTTCTTCAGGGCGGGGAATTCGTCTTGGATTAACCTTGATGATCTCCCTTTGAGATATTGCAATATCTTACTCGGTGCTATGCTCGGCGGACAGGACAATAATAAGTGAATGTGGTTTTTGCCTACACTACCTTGTAGTATCGTAATCCCTCTCGCTTCACACCCTTGTCGGATTAGTTCCCTTACTCGGTGGGCAATGTCGCCACGTAACAAATGATATCTATATTTTGTCACCCATATAACGTGGTATTTGATGTCATAGACCGCATGACTACTTCTTTTGTATTCATCCATACTCTAACCTCGGTTTAAGTATGGACATTCAAAGGCAAGGCTAAAAGCTTATACCGTCTAAAGACGGTGGAGTTGATCGCGCTCAAGAGGACGGCACCTATCGTTATGCCTGCAATCATGCGCCAACGTTTTTTCAACGTTTCAAAAATCTCTTTTAAACTAATCGTTTCTTCCATGATGTCCTCCAGTTCCGCTAATTTCCATCGTCACTATACTATATGCCTAGGACAAATGCTACCATTTTCACGAAAAATATATTTTTTATTATACAATAACGTTTTCTATGGTACCATTATGCAAGGATATTTTCAAAAAGGAGATTACATAATAAAATGAAAAAATTTCTGATTACAATTAGCGTTTTTCTAGCTCTTATTGTTTTAGTCGTCGGGGGCTTCGCCCTCTATCTGTATTTTTCCGTCACCTCTACCGCAGACCAGATGCACTCACCGCTGGAACGGGAACATTCCGATTTGCGCGAGGGTGCGACCAATCTCGAGGACGAAGAACCGGTTTCTTTTTTACTCCTCGGGGTTGACTCGGAAGATGAAACATCCGGACGTACGGACACAGTGATCGTCCTTACCGTCAATCCAGAGGATGATTCGATGAAAATGGTGAGCATCCCGCGGGATACGCGCACGGAAATCGTCGGACAGGGAACGGAAGATAAAATCAACCACGCCCACGCGTTTGGCGGCACGGAAATGGCGATTAACACGGTGGAAAACTTTTTGGATGTGCCGATTGATTATATGGCCACCATTAACATGGACGGGTTCGAAGAAATGGTGGATGCCGTCGGTGGCGTAACCGTGGAAAATAGCATGGAATTTGAGCAAGACGGCCATCATTTTCCGGAAGGCCAAGTGGAATTGAACGGGGACGAAGCGTTATCCTTCGTACGCATGCGCGATGAAGACCCGCAAGGCGACGCCGGCCGCACCGAGCGCCAGCGCGAAGTAATTGAAGGCTTGCTGAACGAAGGCGCGCAATTCTCTTCTTTGACAAGCGTCGGTGCGATTCTGGATTCGGTCGGCTCGAACGTGCAGACGAGCGCGGACTCCGGCGATCTGGCAGATTTGCTCGGCTATGAATCCGCCAGGCATAACATTGATCAGCTGGAATTGACCGGCGAAGGAACGCGGATTGACGGGATTTATTACGAGCTGATTGATGAAGGAGTGCGCGCGGAAGTGACGAATGAGTTGAGGGAGCATTTGGAGTTGGATTGAGGTGAGCCGGGGCCGCCCGGGCAGGGGCGGTCTTTTTTCGGGAAAGTGACAGATTACGTGTGCAAAGTGACAGATTATTGCCCCAAAGTGCCAGATTACGTGTGCAAAGTGCCAGATTAATTGGGGAAAACGCCAGATTAAGCTTAATAGATTGCTTCAAAGCGCAAGGCGCCGGATAATATCGGCGAAGTTGCCTCGGTTGGTGACCTAACGGGCTCCGATTGCTGGCGTTAGGGCTTCAATCGGTTAGGTTGACGACCTAACTCTGTCCGGATTTCTACGCTAGGGCTTCAACCGCGACGGTTGGTGACCTAACGCCTTGCGACTTCCCTCGTTAGGTCGCCAAAATAAATATTCGATACTGCACGCCCCCGCCTTTTTTCCAATAACTAGCGAGCAGCTGCGCTGCTCGCTTCCTTTTTGCTCTTTCCTAGCTCTCCCCAACGGGTTCGGACATTTTTGGCTTGTTTTTCTGTACAAGTGTCCGAACTAGAGTCTAGTTCGGACACTTATTGCGCATTTCCGTCCTAATGTGTCCGAACCCAACCCAGGTTCGGACAATTTTATCGTTGTTCTTCGCAAATGTGTCCGTATGAAGCAATCACGCCGACTTCTGGAGCGATTGAATAATCCGGGCAGATATACATGAGCGTGATAAAAAATGGCGAGACGGATATAAAACGTGAGAAAAAAATATAGCGAGCAGCCGCGGCTGCTCGCTTCTTTTTTTATTCGATCACTTTAACGAGTTGTTTGCCTAGGTTCTCCCCTCGGAATAGGCCTAAAAAGGCTTCGGGGGCGTTTTCCAATCCTTCGATGATGTTTTCTTCGTATGTTATTTTGCCTTCTTTTAGCCATTTCGATAAATCATTGATGCCTTCTTCATACCGATCGGTGTAATCTCTGACGATAAATCCTTTTAGCAAGACGCTTCTGGTGAGTAAATACGGCAAGATTCGCGGGCCTTGTTCCACTTTTTCTGCATTGTAATGGGCGATTTGCCCACAAAGGGCGACGCGGGCATGGAAGTTTAACTGAAAAAGGACGGCGTCGGTGATTTCGCCTCCGACGTTATCAAAATACGCGTCGATGCCGTTCGGGCAGGCTTTTTTCAGATCTTCACGGATATTGTTTGTCGTCTTGTAGTTAATCGCCGCGTCAAAGCCGAGTTCAGTCCGCAAGTAATTGATTTTCGCTTCCGAACCGGCGATGCCGACGACCCGACATCCGTGTAGTTTCGCGATCTGACCGACGATCATGCCGACTGCGCCTGCCGCTCCGGAAACAACGACTGTTTCACCGGTTTTCGGTTGGCAGATGTCCATTAATCCGAAGTAAGCCGTTAAACCGGGCATACCTGTGACGTATAGGGCAGTTGTCATTGGCGTGTTATCCTGGTTTATTTTTTGTAAATTTTCCCCTTCTGCTATCGTGTAGTCTGCCCAATCAAGATTGCCGCTAACGTAGTCGCCGGGCTGGAAATCGTCGTGATTCGATGCCGCGATCTCGCCGACAACCCCGCCTGTCAGCGGTTTGCCTACCTCAAAAGGGGCGGCGTACGATTTTGCGTCGTTCATCCTGCCGCGCATGTAAGGGTCGACGGAGAGGTAGTGGGCGCGTACGAGCACTTGGTTGGCCGCGGGTTCCGGGACGGTTGTTTCGGTGAACTCGAACGTTGATTGATCCGGGAGGCCTTGCGGTCGGTTCGCGAGTAAAATTTGGCGGTTTTTATTCATCATGCTTCCCCTTTCTGTCCAGTCACTAATTCGTTGGTGAACAATCTTTCTTTTGCGGCGGTGTATTCCCGGTCGAGTCGGTCTACCAATGTTGCCGCGTGGGTGATTTCATTAATAACGCCAATGCCTTCGCCGCTCCCCCAAATGTCTTTCCATGTTTTTTTCTTGTTTTTATCTTCGGAGAAGCTCATTTTCGATGGGTCGCTTTCCGGAAGGGCGTCAGGGTCTAAGCCGGCGTTGCGGATGGACGGGGCAAGGTAGTTTCCATGTACCCCGCTGAAAAGATTACTGTAAACGATGTCATCGGATGTGCTTTCTGTGATCATTTGCTTGTATTCTTCCGCGGCGCGCGCTTCATGGGTCGCGATGAAAGGCGATCCGATGTAAGCAAAATCGGCGCCCATCGCTTGAGCCGCTAGCACGCTGTCGCCGCTCGCGATCGACCCGGACAAAACGAGCGGGCCGTCAAACCATTGGCGAATTTCCTGGACGAGCGCGAACGGGCTCTTCGATCCGGCATGGCCTCCTGCTCCGGCGGCAACGGCAATCAGGCCGTCCGCGCCTTTGTCTATGGCTTTATGGGCGAAGCGATTGTTAATGACATCATGCAAAACAATGCCTCCGTAGCTGTGCGCGGCGGCATTTACTTCTTCGCGTGCGCCCAGAGAGGTGATCGTGATCGGCACTTTGTATTTTTCGCAGATTTCCATGTCGTGTTCGAGCCGTTCGTTGGAGCGGTGGACGATTTGGTTAATGGCGAACGGTGCAGCGGGGTTATCGGGATGGCGAGCGTTATGCGCTGCGAGCTCCTCGGTAATTTCCGCCAGCCATTCATCAAGTTGGGAAGCAGGCCTGGCGTTGAGGGCCGGCATGGCCCCGACGATCCCCGCTTTGCATTGCTCGATGACGAGCTTAGGGTTGCTTACAATGAAAAGTGGTGCGCCGATGACAGGGGTGCGTAGGCCTTTAAGTATTGATGGGATGTTTGACATAGGTTTCGTTCCTCCATTTTATCTGTTTATCTTCAGCATAGCACAAAATGTTAGATGCGTAGTGCATAGGGGGCGGTTGTATCGTTTATCCGTTTATCAGCCGAATACGCGGCGATATCAGCGGAACACGCGGCAATATCAGCCAAAACAAACGATTTATCAGCCAAAGTGAATAGTGGCGTGTACTAGAATGTTTTCCATCAAGTGAGTCGCATGAATTAGCACGCCCGAATTACACTTGTTAGATATTTTCGCGACTTATTCTGTCACTTTCGGTCTTTTTTCTGTCATTTTACGTGGATAATCTGTCACTTCACGAAGTTATTCTGTCATTTTTCCGACTTATTCTGTCACTTTGGATGGATATTCTGTCACTTAATGGACCGGACAGTTTTTCTGCTTTCCAATGTGTCCGGTTGTTACGCTTGATTGCGGAAAGAATTTCTGAATCCTATCATTTTGCCCACCCCTCCCGAAACCCTATCACCCAATTTTTGCTTTTTTATCACCGGCAAATAATGCCCGTGCATTATCGGTGAACAATTTTTCGATTTGCTCTTCTTTTACTCCACGTTCTCTGAGCTCAGGCACGACGGTATCAAAAAGATAAGTTGGTCGCCAGTTTTCGATTAAGCTTGCTAACTCATCGGACATCATCGGGGGACGGCCGAGCCAAAGGTTGACCTTATCATGCGAAAGCAACATGAGATCCTCGTAGCCTTCGTCCAATAGCGTGAGTAAAACGTCGATCCTTTCCTGATCGTAAGGGGTCCCTGCCAACCCCTGCAAGCCGAAGCGATCGAGCCCGATTTTCATGCCCTTATCCATGACTTGTCGATGAACGCGGGGATCGGTATTTCCGCACATATGGCCGATAATCACGCGATTCGGATCCGCCCCTTCCTGCAAAAGCAGTTCTGCTTGCTCCAGTCCCATAGTTCCTTCCTGGGTGTGAGTTAACAATACGATTCCGGTGTCTTGTTGGACTTTTGCCGCTGCTTTAAAAAACATCCGTTCATACGCCGTGATCTCATCACGACTGGACGCGAGCTTGATCACCCCCGGTTTTATGCCTGACTCTTCAATGCCCTCGGCTATTTCGTGCCTAAACAGTTCCTCTATTTCATCTTCCGCCGTACCGAGTGATTGACGAAATTTAAAATACGGCGTTGCACCTTCTCCCTCATAATAATACCCGGTCGCGCAAATGATTTGCAGCCCCGTCGCTTCTGACACTTTCCGCAAGAAACGGGGATCACGACCACATTCATTGGGCGTCGGATCCACAACTGTTTGCACACCTTCAGCCTTCATTTCGTTAGCAATGTCAATGGCAGCTTCCAGATATTCGCTCTCGTTGAAAGGGCCAAGCGTTTGATCACCTTGAAAACCCGGGTAACCAAAGATAAAATGCTCATGAACAAGCGTCTTGCCCATTGCCCCAACGTCGATTGGCCCCGTTACGGTTTGTACAGTTGCCTCGCTCATGACTTGCTCCTTTCCGCTTCTTCGTTTTGAAGCTGACGCCATAAAATTTTTCCGCTGGCCGTGGTCGGTAACGATGTGCGAAACTCCACCGATCTCGGGTATTTGTAAGCGGCCATTTGTTCTTTTGCCCAATCAATAATATCTTCTTCTCTAACCTTTCCTTCAGATTCCGGATGAAGGACGGCAAACGCTTTCACGCTCTCGCCTCTTACGGGATCCGGAACCCCGACCACACATGCTTGCTGAATATCGGGATGGTTGAAAAGGTAAGATTCCACCTCCGACGGCCAGACGTTAAAGCCCGACGCGTTAATCATCCGCTTAATCCGATCGACCATAAAGAAGTACCCATCTTCATCGATTCGGCCCATATCCCCTGTCCGGAAAAAACGTTTGCCCTCGATCTCAATAAAAGACTCGGCTGTCTCTTCCGGGCGATTATAATAGCCTTCAAACACCTGCGGCCCGTTGACGATAATTTCCCCCACTTCCCCAACCTCGACTTCTTGTAATGTGACAGGATCAATCACCCGGGAATCAACGTCAAAAGCAGGAATGCCTAAACATTGCAATTTTGGCGCATCCGGCGGATTAAAATGCGTATGGGAAATCGTTTCGGTCAATCCGTAACCCTCAACGTATCGTAATCCCAACCATTCATGTAATTGCTCGCCAACCGCTTCCGGAAGCGCCGCCCCGCCACCTGAAATCGATGTCAAAGAAGAAATATCATAATCTTGGATACGCGGGTTTGCAAGAAAATCAACGACCATCGTGCTGATGTTCACCCAATTCGTACATGCATAACGCTCAATCATTTCCGCCGCGTGCTCCCGGTTCCATCTCGTCATGATCACAATGGAAGCGCCGATCGTTAACGGCATAATGAGACTATGGATCACACCGGTAACATGGAAAAACGGCAATGCGGCCAAATGGACAGTGCTATTGGCTACGCCGCTCCAATGGGCAGCGCTAAACGTATTGGCTTGGTAGGAGTAATGCGTATGGACACACCCTTTTGGCATACCTGTCGTCCCTGATGTATAGGGTAAAAAAGCCACGTCTTCTTGGCTTCCGGTATATTCACTCGGCACGCGGCCCTCGGCAAGTGCATCACCCCACCTCACGTCAGAATGTTGTTTAACAGGAGCGACGACTTCGTCAGGGAGATTCGTGAATGGCTGCTGATCCGGCAAATAATCAGAATACGCGGCAACGAGAATGGATTCGAGCGTCGTTGACGCTTTTAACCCTTGCACATTTTCATAGATTTCTTGGCCGACGATCCCTGCCTTGATCCCACAATCATTAATGCAAAACTCCAATTCAGCCTCTTTGTTCATCGGATTAATCGGAACAACAACTGCGCCTAACCGCAAAATGGCAAACATTGAAATGACATATTGAGGCGCATTTTGCATGTACAGCATCACACGATCGCCTTTCCTAACGTTAAACGAATGTTCCAAAAAACCTGCAAGCCCTTCCACTTCTAAAAATAAATCGGCATACGTATACGAAGCCCCGTAATAATGAACGGCCACTTTGTCGGGGTATCTCTTCGCGCTCACTAATATGTTGTCATAGACAGTCGTCCCCGGCACTGTCAACGTTTTCGGCAATCGGCCCGGCCATGATGGATAATGTTTCGTATTCACGCGTAACCTCCCCTTTCAAATGTGAAACGTAACTATATTATAACAAAATGAAACGCTTACAACTATTTCCCACATTAGATGAATCAAGAGAAGCAAAGTAATTCCTCTATCGAAGGTCGAGCTGCCCCTTAGGGAAAGTGGGCCAATGGTTCAACAAGCCGATTTTGCCCCACTAGAGGCTGGAAGTCCGGATTAGAGCTTCAAACTGGGGTTAGTGCGCGATTGGATTAAACCGCCACGAAGCAGGATCCCCCAGTCACTATGAAACGGTTCATGGTGACCGAAAACGAAAGCTAATCGCTCGTTCGGTCGCCATGAGGCAGCCATGACGCCCGAACGCTTACGATTCAAGCCATTACGGTCGTCATAAAACGGTTATGGCGACCGAACACGAGAACCGACCGCCTTTTCGGTCACCATGATGCGCTAAATTGTCCGTCAGTGCCCGACTTCTTCCACCTGTCCCCATGATTATTAACTATGCTCCTACAATGACTTACTCTTCTCCGCTTCTTCATTTTGCAACTGACGCCATAAAATTTTTCCGCTGGCTGTGGTCGGTAACGATGTGCGAAATTCCACTAATCTCGGGTATTTGTAAACGGCCATTTGTTCTTTTGCCCAAGCGATTATCTCTTCTTCGGTGACGTTCCCTTCCGATTCGGGATGCAGAACGACGAATGCTTTCACGTTCTCGCCTCGTACAGGATCCGGTACCCCGATGACACATGCTTGCTGAATATCGGGATGTTTGAAAAGATACGACTCCACCTCCGACGGCCAAACGTTAAAGCCCGACGCGTTAATCATCCGCTTAATCCGGTCCACCATAAAGAAGTACCCATCTTCATCGATGCGACCCATATCCCCTGTTCGGAAAAAACGTTTGCCATCGAGCTCAACAAAGGCCTCGGCTGTTTCTTGCGGACGGTTATAGTACCCTTGAAACACTTGCGGTCCGTTGATGATAATTTCCCCAACTTCTTCGATCCCCAGTTCTTGCAAGGTGACAGGGTCAATCACTCGGGAATCGACGTCAAACGCAGGAATGCCCAAACATTGCAATTTTGGCGCTTGCGGCGGGTTAAAATGCGTCTGGGCAATGGTTTCGGTCAACCCGTAACCTTCAAAATATTGTAGCCCCAACCATTCGTGTAATCGCTTCCCAACCGCTTCCGGAAGCGCCGCCCCACCTCCTGAAATCGCTCTCAGAGAAGAGATGTCATAGTCTTGAATATGTGGATTCCCGAGAAAATCAACCAACATCGTGCTGATACATACCCAATTTGTACATTTATAACGGTCAATCATTTCCAATGCGTGTTGCCGGTTCCACCTCGTCAAGATGACAATCGAAGCCCCGATCGTTAAAGGCGCCAGCAAACAAGCCATGACCCCTGTCACATGGAAGAACGGCAATGCAGAAAGATGGACGGCGCTATTGGCGGCGTTGCTCGCGTGGATGCCCCCAAATATATTGGCTTGATAGGAATAATGCGTATGAACACACCCTTTTGGCATACCTGTCGTCCCTGACGTATACGGTAAAAAAGCCATATCTCCTTGCTTTCCGGTATATTCACTCGGCACGCGGGCCTCGGCAAGCGCGACACGCCATTTCACGTCAGAATGGCTTTTGGCGGGCGCAATAACCGCGTCAGGCAAATCCGTAAATATCTCCCGATCCGGCAAATAATCAGAATACGCGGCAACGAGAATAGATTCGAGCGTCGTTTTCGCTTTTAACCCTTGCACGTTTTCATAGATTTCTTGTCCGACGATCCCTGCCTTGATCCCGCAATCATTAATGCAAAATTCCAATTCAGCCTCTTTGTTCATCGGATTAATCGGAACAACAACCGCCCCTACCCGTAAAATGGCAAAAAGAGAAATGATATACTGCGGAGCGTTTTGCATGTACAGCATCACGCGATCGCCTTTCCTAACGTTAAACGAATGTTCCAAAAAACCTGCAAGCCCTTCCACTTCTAAAAATAAATCGGTATACGTATACGAAGCCCCGTAATAATGAACGGCCACTTTGTCCGGGTAACGCTTCGCACTCACTAACAAGTTATCGTAAACGGTCGTCCCCGGCACTGTCAACGTTTTCGGCAACCGGTCCGGCCAAGACGGATAATGTTTCGTGTTCATGGATATCCACTCCTTTTTATTTTCCTTTGAATATAAACAACTCAGGTTTTTCCAAATAAGCTTCCAGAGAACTCATAAACTGACCACAATGTTCTCCGTCGATCACACGATGATCGAAGGTTATAGACATTCCCATTACATCACCAATTTGAATCTCATTATCTTTAACAACTGGCTTTCTTTTGATGGCATGGACCCCAAGAATAGCGACCTCCGGCGGGTTAATAATAGGGGTTGCGAAAAAACCGCCGCTTTTTCCTGTATTGGAAATAGTGAACGTACTTCCCGACAGTTCGTCTGATCTTAGCTTTTTTGCGCGTGCTCGTGTGGAGAGGTCTTCAATACTACTGGCAATCTCCTCCACACTTAGCTTATCTGCTGATTTAAGAACTGGAACGATCAAACCATCTTCCGTCGCAGTCGCGATCCCTATATGAATGTCATCTTGATAGTGAAAAAGCATGTTCGCTTTATCAACTCTGCCGTTAAATCTTGGGTTCTGCTTCAATGCAAATGCTACAGCTTTTACAATAAAAGGAAGATAGGTTAATGTGCCATTTTGCATTTCATTTTTTAGTAAACCTCTAAATTCGCTTAAACGACTCACATCCACTTCATCCATCCCCGTGCATTGGGGAATTTCATTCATGGAATGGGTCATATTTTCAAAGATCTTTTTCCTGACCCCTTTGATCGGTTCACTTGAAGAATCAGAAAGATTTGGCGTTTCAGTACCTTTTGCATGAAGACGAACATCATCTGCAGTTACTTTTCCTGCCCTCCCCGTTGGGGTGACTTCAGATATCATAACCCCAAGTTGCCTTGCCAGCTTTCTCACTGTGGGCGCGGCCTTTACTCTTCGAGGAGGAGCATTGGATGCTTCTTTCTCGCCCCCTGCATCATTCATTCCCTCGCTTTCCGTCTCTATTGAAATCAGTGTTTCACCGACTTTGATACTCTCTCCTTCCTCCCCGCCTCTTTTATAAACGACTCCAGAGTACGGGGTCGTGATTTCCACGACAGCTTTGTCGGTTTGTACTTCTGCTATATTTTCATTTTCTTTGACTGTATCCCCTTTGTTCACAAACCAGGTGACGACCTCCGCTTCCTGCAATCCTTCACCAATGTCCGGAAGCTTGAATTCTTTAATCATTTGATGCCCCTCCTCAATCCAGCGATAATTCCCAGACATGTTTGACTTCCCGTACAATCCGATCCATGGATGGGATCCAGTCATTTTCGACCGTCGCCACCGGGTACGGGCTATCGTAACCGGTCACACGCAGCACCGGCGCAGATATATAAAACAATGCTTTTTCATTAATAATCGCCGATATTTCCGCTCCTACGCCTGCAGATTTAACAGCTTCATGAACAATGACACACCGACTTGTTTTCATCACCGAATCAATAATCGCCTCTTCATCGAGCGGGACGATCGTTCGAAGATCTATAAGTTCTATCGAGTAGCCATTCTCCTCAAGCATTTGCACGGCTTTTTTCGTCTCGGCCATCGCCGCACCCCAGCTAATAAGGGTGATATCCGATCCTTCTTTTACAACGTTTGCCTTTCCTACCTCAATCTTGAAACGCTTCTCTTCCACATTTTCGCGTAAGGCACGGTAAAGCTTCATTGGTTCAAGAAACAGAACCGGGTCAGGGTCCGCGATCGCGGCGCTTAATAATCCTTTGGCATCTCTTGGCGTGGACGGCATAATGACTTTAATGCCTGCCGAATGCATAAATAGAGCCTCTAAGCTATCCGAATGCAGCTCGGGTGTTTTCACGCCGCCACTGTAAGGCGCCCGAATGACCATAGGCGCATGGTAATTACCGGCAGAACGAAAACGAATGCGCGCGGCTTGTGCAGCAATTTGATCCATCGTTTCATAGATAAATCCCAGAAATTGAATTTCAGCGACAGGCTTAAGTCCGCGAACGGCCATCCCAACCGCTGTACCAATAATCGCCGATTCCGCCAAGGGCGTATCCACCACTCGCCGTTCTCCAAACGTGTCGATAAGTCCATCCGTCGCCCGGAAAACACCGCCGTTTCTTCCAATATCTTCACCTAAAATAAGCACATTTTCGTCTTCCTCCATCTCTTGCCTAAGCGTGAAATTAATGGCTTCGATCATAGTCATCTCAGTCATTTGCTCTCCCCCGATCCTTCCCACTCCAATATTTGTTCTTTCAAACGATTCGTCGGTTTTTCATACACATGCCCAAGAGCATCACCAAGTGAAGCAGTCGTTGTCTCTGCAGCTTCATTAAACGCCTGTTTCAACTCCTCTTCTATCGAAGCATTTAAATCCTGTTCTTCCTCCTCCGACCATAGCTGCATGTCTTCTAGCCATTTACGATAACGAAAGATCGGATCTTTATCCCCCCATTCCTCCTCCCCTTCTTTGGCACGGTACTTGGACGGATCATCCGAAGTTGTATGAGGTCCCATACGATGAGTTAGCGCTTCTATCAGTACTGGTTTCCCATCTCTTGCAAGCGATCTTGCTTGTTTCATAGTTTCGTAGACGGCAATCGCGTCATTTCCATCGACTTGAACTCCTGTCATGTCGTAGGCAAGGGCTTTTTGGGCAATCGATTGGCTATTGGTTTGTTTATCGTACGGCACACTGATTGCCCATTGGTTATTTTGCACAAAGTAAATGACAGGCAGTTGAAACACACTCGCAAAATTTAGTGCTTCATGAAAATCTCCTTGGGATGTAGCTCCATCCCCGACATAGGCGACACTTACTGCATCATTGGTTTTATACTGGTCTGCCCAAGCACTGCCTGTAGCGTGCAAAGCTTGAGCGCCAATAATAATTTGGACGGGAAATATGCCTTCTTCTTTTAAGATGCCGCCATGCAAATGCCCCATCGCGTACTTAAAGAACGACGAAGGACTTGTACCTCGCACAAAGCATGCTCCTACTTCCCGGTAGCTTGGAAAAATCCAATCCTTTTCCCCAAGGGCAAACGCGCTGCCCACCTGAGCCGCTTCCTGACCGATAAGCGGTGCATAGGTGCCAATTCTTCCTTGACGCTGAAGTTTAACCGCTAATTCATCAAAACGTCTGGCTTTCACCATCCATTTATAAACCTCTAGCTTATCTTCATCAGAAATACTGGTTTCCCCTGTTAACACACCTTGCTCATTCAATTGTTGTATCGGGTTTACATCAATGCTATTCGGCTCAATCCAATTCATTTTCAAGCCCCCCTATTTCTTATTAGACGTCCTACATTTCTTCACCTTTGTTTGCATCCTCTTTATGATTGATATTCTTCCTATCAATGCCTATCATTAAGATATACAACACTATCCCTGCGCCAAGCCCCCATTCCGGGCCTTCAAGCGCTGTCAACGTTCCAATGAACAACGTTATGCCACGGCCCACGTTGGTTGTAACCATATTCATGGCGATATAGGCGCAGGCAAAACCTGTGAGCAGTAAAGTCAATGATAGCGCAACGTCCAATATTGGAACGAGCAAGGTGATAACAGGCATTAAAAAGCCTAACGGCAGTGAAAGCCAAAAAACATTTATTGTACCTGTAAATATCGAATCCATCACTTTTTGCCCTTGTTTGTACCTTTCAATAACAAACACCTGTAAACCTGTCCAAATGGGGCCGTGTAAAGGAACAAACGCGCCTCCGGTAAATAAATAGCCGAAATTGCGAATAGCTAAAGAATAATGTGAACGTGTATAATTAATATCAATCTTTTCATCCGGTCTATGTTTACTGGCCTCTCTAATCAAACTATCGGCAACTAGCAAATCTCCGAAAACCAAAATATAAATGATTAGCGCCAATGGTATGGCTGTCATAATCATTTCCCAAGACGGCAAACCAACGCCAAAGGGTGTTAACGTAGCAAACATTTCTCCAAATTGCGGGACAAATATGCCCCATTGTATGTCGAATTGAATCTCGCCTGTAATGCTTCCTACAATTCCTGCCACAATAAATCCTGCCAGTAAAGCATTTGCGGCCAATAATGCTTTAATTCTACCTTTCGGTATTTTCTGGAAAGGAATTGAATACATGATCAAAAGTACAACTATCCAGGCACTAATTAATGTAAAGGGCAACTCTTGGACTCTTTCAAACTCATCCATAAAAGCAGCGATAGCTGCACCCATAATAATTCCCGCTTTCAGCGCGTCCGGAACGAGACGATTGAATCTTTCGCCTAAACCCGTGACGGCAAAAAACAGAAAGATGGCTGACACGCCAATCATTAAGGCCATCATCGCGTGCACCGCTTCAGTGCCGGGAGTGAACCCTCCGAGAAACACAATGATCAAAGGTAATGCAGGCGTGATCCATCCCGGAACATGGGGCTCTCCAAATAAAAATGTGTGAGCCCATACCCAAAATCCTTGAATGGCAAGGGTCGTCCATGCCACCTCAAACGGTACATCAAAGAATTCCATCATTAAGGGAGCCAAAGCACCCCCATTGGCTACCGCAATGATCGCTCCTTGGATAACCACCGGCCAGGAAACATCGACATGAACACCTGGGAGTCGTGTTGTAAACGGTCCCCAATTGACTCCAGGCTGAATGCCGCCATACTTTCTTTTTTTAGCCATGAAATCACCACCTCCCGTTCTATGATTATAATTTCTTAATCTTAAAATTCGACGGATACACTTAATTTCCTTTATTACAATTAATTAGATGAGGTGTTATCAGGTATATGCTTACGATCAGTCTTCTCCGAACGTAAATACAAATGAAAAACACCATAGGCAACAACCATCCAGCCGATATATACAAAAAATAGATTGCGGAAGATTTCTTCCGGAGGCAAGTGCTGCTGAACGGTAATGAGCATTCCGGCAACGCCGGCTCCGAATGCGCCTCCCACAAACTGGGATAATTGGACGACGCCCATTCCTGCACCAATGAGTCGTACCGGCAGTATTTTAGATACTTCATTATTCGCGCTTGCAAGCAAAATGTTCGAGCCGGCGAATGCAATGATTAAGATGCCGAGTGAAGCATATGGCGATACGTTCGCCAAAAATGCAAACAACATAAACGCGATGACGAGAAGCATTAAGCCTGCCCGGATAACCATTGATCCTCTGCCGTCAATCATTCTCCCTGTTAGGTTTGTAGCAAAAGCTGCTAAAATCGCTCCCGGAAACATTATGAGCCCAATTTCCAACGGACTTCTATTAAAAAGTTCAGCTAAAAGAATCGGAACTGTAAATAATGTTGCAAAGTTCATAAACAAAGCTGTAAACGGCATGAGCAGTAACAGCAAGTAGCTTCGATTGTGCAATAGTTCAGGCTGGATGAATGGACTATCAACCTTATGGAGATGTTTCCATAAGAGGACCATTGCAGGAACCGAGAAAATAAGCGCAATGTAGACGCCACTTGTCACAAACAATAATAATCCGCCCACGGAAACACCGACGAGCAACGCTCCCGGCATGTCAAACTTCACGGCTTTATTTTCTTCGGAAGGCAAATGTTTGCGAATGACCGGCAGAATCAACAGCACTGCAAAAGGGACGAGAAACAGGTAATTCCATCCCCATTGCTCCGTGAGTATGCCGCCGACGACCGGTCCCAATCCGAACCCTACGACCGCGGAGGTCGCGATGACTGTCATTGCTTTTCCGCGCCTGCTTACCGGGATATATTTTGCCGCGAGCACAACGACTAAACTCGGGAGCGTGCCTGCGCCAACCGCTTGAAAAAGGCGGGCGAGGAGTAAAACGAGATAAGTGTTGGAAAAAAATCCAATCAGTGATGATGTACCTAAAACGATGAGTCCGATACTGATGAGTCTGCGGATGGGGATGTAGTCTGATAGCCGGCTGAATGTTATCGCAGACAACGCAAACACGATTGAATAACCGGATACAATCCACGTGGCCATCGATGAATTGATTTGAAATTCAGTGATGACCGTGGGCAGCGCGACATTAAACATCGTCGTATTCATCGTTATGAGCAACACCCCGATGCTCCAGAAAACGAGGATGAGCCGTTCATTAAATTCGAAAGGCTTGCTTACACGTTCCTCCATCACGATTTTCTTTTTTGCAGTTCAGCGACGATGGTTGGATGTTCTTTATCGAGTTTGTAAAATAATAATAGAATGATGAGGATCACACTTATAAATATGGGAATATAAATATTGATCGCCAATATCATTTCAGTGGCTAATGGCGTCTGTTCCACTTGTCCGCCTACATAGCCGCCAAAACTTAATAACCAGCCGATGAGCGCGAGTCCGATTCCTGAACCGACTTTCATCCCAAAACTCACGCCGCTGTTTATTAACCCCGCTGATCGTATGCCAGTTTTATATTCTCCGTACTCAATCGTATCGTTAATCATGCCGTAAACATACGCTTGTGGTGCCATGATCCCGAAACCAACGATGACGGTGCCTATTAAGAAAATCGTCAAATCAGCCGGGTCAATAAATCTGATTATTTGGCCGGTGATGAGTATGCCCAAACCTATAAGCGCTGTATTTCGTTTTCCGATTCTAACAACGACAGGGATCATAAAAAATAAACCGATAATCATGGGGAGCGTAGTAGCAAGTCCCAGAATAGGGAATACATCAACATTTTCTAATATGACTTGCGCGTGATAAATGGTCGATCCTTGGCTCATTCCTACCAGCGCATACAAAACCATGCTGAAAAGCGTCATAATAACCCAATATTTATTTTTTAATAATGATTTAAATCCCAAAATGAACGGTACTTTTTCATCTGCTTTTAATGATTGCGGCCCTACTCGTTCTTTTACGGATCTAAACGTAATGATTATAGCAACAATCGCGATCAAGCCGTATAATGCCGCGGTTGTTGTCCATCCAATGACCCCTGCTAATGGCTGGGAGAGGACCGTAACGACAAGCGCGCCCGAAAAATTTAATATCCCGGCATACGTATTTGTTACGGAACGACTGGTCGGGGATGCGGTCATAAACCCTTGTAAGGATTTGTAAGAAATAGAAACAGCTGTGTAAATCAAAATAAAACCTAAATAGGAAACATAGGCATAAACGAGCATCCCTGTCATGCCAATATCGGGAACTGAAAACAATAATACGGTTATGATTCCAAAAGGCACGGCCACCCATAATAACCACGGACGGGCGGATCCATGCTTTGATCTCGTCCGGTCAATAAACACGCCCATGCCTAAGTCCGTAATGCCATCAAAAAGACGGGCGACTAACAACAATGTCCCTACTGCTCCCGCGGCTAACCCAGCAACGTCCGTGTAATAATAGGAAAGAAACGTATTAATTAACGTCCAAATTGCAAAAATGCCAAAAGCAGATGTGGCATAGCCCCACATTTCTTTTCTTGCCGGTTGCTCTATTTTTGGGGTGGTTTGATCGGTTGATTCTTCTTGGTTGCTTTGTTCTAACATAGGCTTTTGGCCCCTCCTCTGAAAACACGGGATTAACATCTATTTATCCCACTTTGGCTGATAAATCGTTTGTTTTGGCTGATATATTCCTGTTTTCGGCTGATAAACGATACTCATTACCAATCAGTCCTGCAATTGTTCGCTATACCTATATTTCCTCCCGATGGTACTATACCTATTCTGAGAGGGACGGGGCTTCACCCTGATCATCTTGTTCCTCTCGGCGCTGCGCGACCCCCGTCCGAGGGATTACTTCCCTCTTCTTGTTCCTCTCGGCGCCGCGCGACCCCCGTCCGAGGGATTACTTCCCTCTTCTTGTTCCTCTCGGAACAGCTCGACCCTCGTCCGAGGGATTACTTCGCTTCTCTTGTTCCTCCCAGGACCGCTCGATCCCCGTCCGAGGGATTACCCGGTCTATAAAACTCCCCCTCCCTACCTACTGTGCCTCCTCCCTAACTTTCCGCCGTAATATTTTTCCGACATTTGTTTTTGGTAACTCTTCTCTAAATTCAATCACACGCGGCACTTTATAAGCCGCCATATTTTCTCGACAGTACGCAATTAATGCTTCTTCGCTACTTTGGTGATCGCCGTTTAATACGATAACGGCTTTTACGGTCTCGCCTCGATATGCATCCGGAACACCTACAACGACGGCTTCTTGCACAGCTGGATGTTCATAGAGGATTTCTTCAACATCACGCGGGTATATGTTGTAACCGCTTGCAATAATCAGGTCTTTTTTTCGATCCACAATATACAAATAACCATCTTCATCCATATAAGCGATGTCACCTGTGTACAGCCAGCCATCCCTAAGCGCGTGCGCTGTTTCTTCCGGCATATTCCAGTAACCTTTCATGACCTGAGGACCCTTAATAATGATCTCGCCGGACTCGCTGGGCGCCATCTCTTTTTCACCATTAACCAAGTCAACGATTTTATAATCGGTCGAAGGCAACCCTATCCCGACACTTCCAGGTTTTCTACGAGAAAAGTACGGATTCCCGTGCGTGGAAGGTGACGTTTCCGAAAGGCCATACCCTTCCAATACTGTAGCGCTTGTTTTTTCCTCAAACGTGCGCATGATCTCTTTCGGCATCGGAGCACTCCCGCTTATGCACGCTCTAATGCTATCAAGCGAGTAATCGGCTAAATCCGGTTGGCTTATTAAGTTGATATACATCGTCGGTACGCCCGGAAAAACGGTTGGCCGTAAATCTGTGATGACGTTTAATGCTTCCTTTCGATCGAATTGAGGCAATAAAATATTCATTCCGCCGGTATAGATGGATAAATTCATGCCATTTGACATTCCATAAACGTGAAATAAAGGAATAACTGTAAGAAACCTGTCAGTCCCAAACTCTAAAGCATCTCCGAAAAATTCAGCCGCTTGCAAGACATTGGCCAGCAAATTTCGGTGCGTGAGCATTGCGCCTTTGGAACGCCCGGTTGTTCCCCCTGTATATTGCAAAACGGCTACATCGTCATTCGCGTTAATCCGAACAGGCTGTAGATCACCCCCCGATTCCAGGAAACGATTAAACCCTATAGCAATATCTTGATCCGTATCCCGTCCTTCTAAATTCACCTTAATAACATTTTTAATAAACGTGTCTCCGATGATTTGATCTAACACCGGTAACAAAGGCTCGTGAATCACAATCGTCTCGGCACCGGCATTCGTTAAAATATACTGCAATTCCTTCCCGACTAGCATTGGATTGATCTGTGTCGCAATCGCGCCTGCCTGTAATGATCCGTAAAAACTAACGACAAATTGCGGGCAGTTTGGCAGCATAATCGCGACGCGATCTTCCTTTTCCACCCCAGCGTTTTGCAAAGCCGTCGTAAACGAATCGGTCAATTCACCAAGTTCCCGATACGTTATTTCCTCCCCGTAAAAATGTAAGGCTACATTACCTCCATAGTTAGCAATTGACGCTTTCAACATTTGCGGCAACGATTTATTAGGGATTTCAATCTCTTTTTTTATATGATCCGGATAATGGTCTAGCCACACTTTGCTCATAAAGTCCCCTCCGATGTTGGATTAAGCGTATGCATGCGCCCCTCCGTCTACTGTTAAGATTTCTCCACTTACAAAATCAGAAGCCGGAGAAGCCAAAAACAGTGCTGCGCCCTTTAAGTCATTATCACTCCCGAATCGCTTTAAAGGCGTTCGTTCCAATATGGCGTCGCCACCTTTGTCAAGCAATCCACGTGACATTTTTGTAGGAAAAAAACCCGGTGCTATCGCGTTGACATTAATATTGTATGTCCCCCATTTTACGGCTAGGTCCTTAGTGAACGTCATGACAGCCCCTTTACTCGTGTTATAACCAATCGTGTCCATAACATTTGGATCGGTGCCGCCAAAACCGGATGTAGAAGATATATTAATGATTTTGCCTGCGTTTTGTTTCATCATTATTTTTCCGACCTCTACACTCATATAAAAGGTTCCATTAATGTTGACATTCATCACTTTCTCCCACGATTCAACCGGCATATCTACAACCGGCGCCGCCCACGTTGCCCCGCTGTTGTTCACTAAAATATCAATGCTTCCGAAATGGTTAAGCGTCGTCTCCACAACATGTTTGACATCGTCGTAATTTCCTACATCACACTTAAATGCCAACGAAGCAACGCCGCGTTTTTTTAACTCCTCACTTTTCTCCTCGCAAGCCTCCGGTTTTCGGGAACAAACGACCACGTTCGCTCCGGCTTTTGCAAATACATCTGCAATCTGGGCGCCCAATCCACGACCGCCTCCGGTAACAATGGCTGTTTTACCCTCTAACGAAAATAAATCTTGGATACGCATTCCCAATCACTCCTTCATTCGTCGAATTCCTATCTTTTGACCCGCTTCATCAGGAATAGGTGCTCCTTCATGCGCCTTCGCAAGCTCTATAATTGAATGAACAATCGATTCCGGAAAAGGGGCGGAACGTCTTTCCTTCATATTTATACCCATAAGCATCTGCTCACTCGTTGCCAACCGTTCGCCTTCTTTATTTTTCATAACAAAAAATACATGCAATCGCTTCGTATCATGATCTAAAAGTTGTACCGTTACGTGAATCTCCTGACCATTATAAGCCTCTTTCAAATAGCGCAGATGCGTCTCCAGTGTATAGATCGTATACTGATGCTTCTCACGAAAATCGTGATCGATGCCAATTGTTGTCATTAAACGATCCACGGCTAAGCTGAACACATGCGCATATGAAGCATCATACATATGACCGTTATAATCGATCCAATTTGGATGAACCTTGCTTTCTAATAATGGTTTGTTTGCGTTCGGCATATCACGTGCTCCCCTCCCCGTTATAAGTTCTGTAAAAATGTTGTCGTGTAATTTCCGCGGATAAAATTGTCATCTAACAATATTTTCTCGAATAGCGGGGCATTGTTTTTAATACCTGATAACTCCAAACATGAGAAAAATTGTTTGGCATTCTCAACCGTTGCTCGTCTATTTGAACCGCTTACAATAATCTTTGCAATCATCGGGTCATAAAAATGTGTCACCTTCGTACCGCTCTCCATTCCTGTATCAACACGGACGCCTGCTTGTTCCTCTGGATAGATAAATGCTTCAATATCGCCCGGTGATGGAAGAAAACGTTTCGGATCTTCTGCATACAGGCGAAATTCGATTGCATGACCTTTCTGGTTAAAATCGTCTTGATTGAGAGGAAGCCTTTCTCCATTAGCTACCTTGATTTGCCATTCGACGAGATCAAGTTCAGTCGTCATTTCCGTCACGGGGTGTTCGACTTGCAAGCGCGTGTTCATTTCCAGGAAATAGAAATTTTCATTATGGTCAACAATAAACTCAATTGTCCCTGCATTTACATATCCGACATGCTGCGCTGCTTTTTTTGCTAAAGTAAGCATTTTTTCTTTTGTTGCTTCTGACAGAAACGGGGATGGGCTTTCCTCAATGACTTTTTGATTTCGTCTTTGGATTGAGCAATCACGTTCATACAAATGAACAACACTCCCAAAGGTGTCACCAAAAATTTGAACTTCGATATGACGTCCGTTTTCAATCATTTTTTCTACAAACATACCCGAATCCCCAAAATAGGCTTGCGCCCGCTTTTGATTGGAAGTGAAGGCCTTTCGTAATTCTTCTTCTGTCTCACACCGTTGCATCCCGATTCCGCCCCCACCGGCACTAGCTTTCAACATGACGGGATAGCCGATATCTCCGGCAATCTTTGCAGCTTCATCAATATCGCTGACAGTTCCACCGCTGCCCGGTACGACCGGAACACCCGCTGACTGCATCATTTGCCGTGCACTAACTTTATCCCCCATCATTTCAACAACCTCTGCATCGGGACCAATGAACGTAATCCCTGCTTCTTCAACGGCACGGACAAAACCTGCATGCTCCGATAAAAAACCATAGCCGGGGTGAATCGCATCCACATTTTCTTTTTTGGCTACGTCGAGGATTTTTTCCTGATTCAAATAGGATTGTTCAGCAGGAGGTTCACCAATCTCATAGGCAACCGTTGCTTCACGAATATATGGTAGATTTTTATCAGCTTGAGAATAAACGACGACTGATTCCAATCCTAATTTTTCACATGTGATTATGACTCGCTTTGCTATTTCCCCGCGATTCGCGATTAATATTTTTTTCACGATTCTTTCCCCCTCTAATTCTTCCACTCTGTTAATATCGTATTTTTCAGCTTAAATTTTTCAATTTTATTGGTTGCTGTGCGAGGTAAATACGAAACGATCCGAACAATTGACGGCTGCATAAATTTAGGTATATGCTCTTTTATCCAAGCCTCAAGCTCTGCTTCTGAAATATGCTCTCCTTCTTTTAGAACCACACAGGCAACGATATCATCTTCGTCTCCCTCGCTTGCAGAAATAGGAAAAACGGCAGAAACGTTTACTGATTCGTGATCGCTTAGCAAATCCTCTACTTGGTAGGAAGATACATTTTCTCCCTTTTTTCTGATTACATCTCCCAGACGGTCTACAAAATAAAATACGCCTTCTTCATCTTTGTAAGCAGCATCTCCCGAATGGAACCAAAAATTTGTGGAAGTTTTAATCGTCGCTTCAGGTTTATTGTAATATTCATCCAAAAGTAAACTGGGATATTTCGGTCGAAAAGCTAATTCACCAACTTCACCTGCTGCACATTCTTCGTCCCATTCATTTAATATGGTTGCTTCCAGAAAAGAGGACGGCTTACCCATAAATCCTTTTCCCAATGTCTCCTTTCCTTCTCTAATTTCAATCTCAAGTTGTTGGGCCGTGTTAAGCGTTTCTCTATACGAATATCCTTTATATAGTTCCTGCGGAGTGCCATTTACTCTTTCTAATTCATCAATAACACTGACAAACCCATTGCCTGCCTCGGTCTGACCAAATCCGGAAAAAACAAAATCAAAGCCGAAGCGTTTAGCAACATCGTGGTGATACCGCGGCAATGGTTGCATATATACTTTGTTAAGCGAGTTGTTTAGATCTTTGGATGTTTTGGGTGCTTTCATTAGCCAAGGAATCATAACATCCAATAGAATCGCCGTTGATGCACCACTCTTTTCAATTCGATTCCAGAAATCGGTGGGGCTAAACTTATCCCAAACGGCTACCGTGGAGCCAACGAATGCAGCCCTTGCCAAAAGAGCAAAAGCACCTCCAACATGATACATTGGCAAGTCGTTATATACGACATCATCTTGGGTTGTAAATTGTTGAAAAGAGTACGTGTAGGCATGGATCCACCTATACGATTGTTTTACCCCTTTTGCCGGGCCTGTTGTACCGGAGGTATAAATAATGTTTGCCGTATCCGAATAGTAAAGTTTCACATCAGGGGTTGTTTTCGGGCCTTTAAGTGTGTTATTAAAATCAATCACATGAAAATGATCTGCCTTAATGTCTATAACGTCTTCATGATAATCGTGTTCATTCGGTTGCGGATCATGAATAAGCGCGGTTAGCGGCGGCAAATCGTCTGCAACTTCATTGAGTATCGGGATCATCCGACGCTCCGTAATGAGCCATACTGGTTGGGTATCATTGATTTGATAAGATAATAGGGATCCTTTGTAATTAAAATTAATAGGACTGAATATAGCTCCCGCTTTCCATATGCCAAACATGGACAAGGCACTTACAAATGGGTTCATAAGAAAGACCGAAATCCGATCTCCCTTTTGAACCCCTTTATTTTGTAAATAATGGGCGATACTATTCGCTATTTCATTGAATTGTCGGTATGAAAAATATTGATCCTCTTCTCCGTAATAGAAAAATGTCTTGTCGCCTATCTCTTCTGCCCATTGTTCAAGTTTTTTAGTGACCATTTCTTCGTCCGTATTTAAAGATTTTTCAAATAGGCTCATGAGGAATGCTCCTCTCCATTCTAAATCTCATGATTCAATCTCAATCAACGTTTCACCTTCATTAACAAAGTCACCTTCATTTTTGTATATCGTATGAATACGACCTGCGATTTCTGTTTCGATAGGGATTTCCATTTTCATTGATTCCAATATGGCAAGCTCATCACCGGCTTGGACTTCGTCCCCTAGTTTCACTAATATTTTCCATGCCGTTCCGCTCATTTCGGCTTTTATTTCTGTCATAATACTTTTCCTCGCTCTCCATCATTATGGTTTGAATGTGTTATATTTTAAATTTAAATCTCCCTCTCATGATAGGTTGCCATTCGATTTATAGCTTCTTGAGAAGGCTTTTCAGTCAATGCACTCACACTAATCATTGCAACGATAGACAAAGGTAAGGCAACCAATATCTCTGCATTATAGGGGAATTCAAATCCAAAAAAGGCAATAAGAAAGCTAACAGCACCCACGACAAGACCGGTCATTGCTCCATGAACATTGGCACGTTTCCACCATATCCCCAACACAAGGGGGGCGAATAAAGCTGCTGCCATAAACCCCACAGCTGCTGTATAAAGTACAACTAGAAAATCCGGTGGATTGAGTGAAAGAAGCATTACGACTAAACCAATGACCCATGTAGAGATAGCTGATACTTTTAAAATTTGACGTTGGGTTGCTTCAGGGTTGTGCCAACCTTTATATAAATCAAAGGCAACTGCACTACTTAATGCTAATAGCAAAGCATCGACGGAGGACATAACCGCTGCCATTATCCCTGCAGCCAGCACCCCCATTATGATAGGACCAAAAAATTGTTCTGCAATTAGAAGCAACCACATATCAGATGGATTTGCTTCAAGTAATGAATTGCTTAACAAAGGGATAAATGGTGTAACTAATAAAGCAGAGGCTACCATTAAAGAGCCATAAGTAAACATCCCGATGTTCATCGATAATTTTGCCGAACGATCATCCGTTGCCGTGAAAACTCGCATTAACAAATGAGGGATAACACAAACGGCTACTGCCCAAGTAGTAAATGCACCTATATATCCTGTAACCGGCATCGTGGCCCCAACTGCTCCGAGACCCGGATTTTCGTTTGTTGCATTCAGGAGCAAATCTGTATAAGGCATCGGCAAATGAATAAGAGCTCCGATACATACAATTAATATAAGGAGAATGACCATAGCACCTTGCAATATATTCGTCCAAGTAACAGCTAACATTCCGCCCATTGCAACGTAGAGGATGAAAACAATCGCAATAATAACGACTCCCCATTGATAGGACCACCCGGTGACATAAAAGCCGATCAATCCACCTGCCGTCATTTGTGACATGAGGTACATGCCCGAGCCAATAATAATCACAACCGGTACAGCTACCTTAAACAAACGATGCTCGTAACGATCCACCAAAAATTCAGTGACAGTGAACTTACGCGAATTACGCATGGGCTTTGCCACTAAAACACTCGCAATTGCAAATCCGGCGATTGACCCAAGTGTCATCCATGACAGAAAAGGAAATCCAAGTTCCCAAACAGTACCAACACCGGCCATGAATGAACCTCCACTTCCTAAAGCGGCCATCATAGCTAAAGCATTAACACCGGTCCCAATACGACGCCCCGCAACATAATATTCGTCCGTACTTGCTTGAGATTGTGTTACACGCTTTTGTGAATACTTCCCCAAAATAATAAGAAAAAGAAAATACAAAAGCATGATAGATATTTCAATTATTTTCATGCCATTCTCACCAACCTATGATTTTTAAAAATCTTTAGGTACATTCAATTTTCGCCTTTATCCAGGCTTCTTTTTTTGTTCTCCCAAGTCAAGACAATAGCCAACAGAGGAATGATCAGCTGTAAAGAAAGCCCTCCCCAAGCAACTAACGATATATTTAGAAAGGTTATATCATAGCTCCATGGCAGCATAAAAACGAGTAAAAACAACACGATAAGAATAATGAGCAATCCTTCTCGAAATGGCATTTTGAACCAATTTTTCTCTTTGGTGGGCATGATCTTCCTCCTCATTCAATTCTGTTGAATGCGCTTCCATTTTCGTTTATTAATAAGCTCCAGCAGAAACGCAAACTGAAATCTTGGGTGCGCCCGTATTTTCCAGGGAGCAACTTTCATGCGTTCGTTAAACATTTTTAACAACGAAGTCAACTTTTGCTTGGAATCATATTGAATAGATAAGAAGGTGATCCCACCTAAATTTTGTTTAGCGTTCAAGAGAAACGAAAAAAAACGGGTTAATGGATCGGCTGACACATAGATTAATACCATCGTTAATTCATCTGATGTAATAATTATTTGCTCATGTTTACTGTCATACATGAAATGTGGAGGAGCTTTATTGATTTTGAAATGAACCCCTTGCTCTCTCATTATTTCTGTTATCAACTGGTAAGCTTCATTTTGTTGTATACCTACATATGCTTCCCATTTTGTTTGATAGAATGAGAGCATTTATACTCTCCCCCTCTTTAGCTTTTATTTTTTAGCATTTAGCCATAAGGAGCTCAAGGCCTCATCGTATGTGAATAGGGGCCTAAATGTTGGGGCAGAAGTCGATACGCATCATCAATCCATTCACATAACAGCGGTCTCGTATCACGAGGATCAATGATTTCTTCAATCCCAAATGATTCTGCTGTCCGAAATGGAGAGCGTATTTCTTCCATGTTGTCCATTAAGCTTTTTAGTAATTGCTCTGGCTCTTCACTCGCTTCAAGTTCCCTTCGATACGCGACTTGCACGCCTCCTTCGATCGGTAAGGAACCCCAGTCACCGGAAGGCCACGCGTAGCGTTGATGAAGCCCGTGGCCGTTGATCATACCTGCCCCACCGACTCCAAAGACTTTTCTAAGAATAATTTCAATCATTGGGACCGTTGCTTGGTAAATAGCTGAAATAGCCCGTACCCCTTTTCGAATCGTCCCTTTTTTTTCCTCTTCCACACCTACCACCATTCCGGGTTGATCGACGAAATTAACGATCGGTACATGAAACGTTTGGCACAAATCAACGAAACGTTCGATTTTTTCACTGCTTTCTGCCGTAAGACCGCCTCCTAATATAAAGGGATCAGATGCCAAGTACCCAACCGGGTAACCGTTTAACCGTGCAAAGCCGGTGACAGTCCCTCTTCCGTAGTACTTGCCTATCTCAAATATCGATTCGCGATCAAATACCTTTTCGAGTATGTTTCGTATTTTATAAGGTTTCCGTCTGTTTCTCGGTATAGCCGATAGAAGCTCCTCGTCTTTGCGATCCACTCGATCAGTCGTCGTTTGATAAGGAGGGAGCTCCCAAACATTATTCGGGAGATAGGACAAAAACGTTCGAATGTGTTCAAAAGCCTCTTCCTCAGATTGAACGATGTTATCAACCGCGCCACTCGAACGGTGCACATCAGCGCCACCTAATTCTTCTTTTGATACGTCGTATCCTCTTCCGTACTTCACCACCTGCGGGCCAGCGACAAACAATTGAGAAGTGTCTTCGATCATGATGGAAAAGTGGGAAGCCGCTACCCTTGCAGCGCCAAGGCCGGCTGTTGAGCCCATCGCGGCCGCGACAACCGGAACTTTTCCCATATTGTTCACGACATGATCCCAGGCAGGGTTAACGGGAACATACGTCGCACTTGTATCGTTGAGACTTTTCACACTACCTCCACCGCCCGTGCCATCAACCAATCGAACCATGGGCAACTGAAGTTCGTGAGCCATTAATTCGGAGTACACTTGCTTTTTATGAATGCCTCCATCGGAAGCGCCGCCACGAACAGTAAAATCGTCTGCACCGACGACAACTTTACGGCCATTTATCCTTCCTGTCCCTAATATAAAGTTTGCCGGTTGAAAATCTTTCACTTTCCCGTCTTCATCATAAGAAGCTTTCCCGGCTAATGCCCCTGTTTCGTGAAATGTATCCGTATCTAAAAGCTTGTCTACACGTTCCCTAACAGTATATTTCCCTTTTGAATGATGTTTCGCAACATTCTCTTCCCCTCCCATTTTATGGGCAAGACTTTCCAATCTTTTTAGTTCATCTATTTCAGGCTGCCAGCTCATAATCATTATCCACCTTTATCCATTAATGTTCGTTCATTCCACTTGGATACTTAACGATTAGTATGTTACGCACTAAAACAAATGGCTTAACCTAGAGATTCAACGTCCCTCCATCAATAACCAACGTTTCTCCTGTAATAAAAGATGATTCGTCGGAAGCTAAGAATAACACGGCATTCGCAATTTCTTCTGGTTGTCCGAGTCTTCGTAAAGCATTTGCTTTAGATAAAATCGGCCACTTATCCGTTTCCTTCCAGTCGTCTGTCATTTTCGTATCGATAATTCCCGGAGCAATCGCGTTCACACGTATATTTTGCCTTCCATATTCCGTTGCAGCTGTCTTTGTAAGTGCGATAACACTGCTCTTGGAGGCCGAGTAAGCGGAAACAAGTTTTTGTCCCTTTATTCCAGCTATGCTGGCAGTATTAATAATTGAACTCCCCGGTTCCATATGAGGAATGGCATGCTTCATACCAAGAAAGACGCCATTGATATTAATATCCATCACGTGTTGCCATTCTTCAAAAGAAACATCAGGCATTTTTTTCTCATCACAATTGACACCTGCGTTATTGAATAAAATATTCAGCAATCCGAAGGCATTGATGGTTTCATCGATCATCGTTTTCACTTCATTCGGTTTAGTGATATCCGTACGAATGAAGCCAGCTTTTCCGCCATTTTCATTTATCATATTTGCGGTTTCTTTGCCGGCATCCTCATCCACATCGGATATCATGACTTTGGCGTTTTCCTGTGCAAAACGCAACGCGACGGATCTGCCAATATCTCCTCCGCCACCAGTTACAATGGCAACTTTGTTTTGCAAGCGCAAAACAACCACCCTTTCCGATTATTTAATACCCCGTTGGCCAATTGGCAAGGCGACGCTCGCTTATTGATCCGTTTTTTCCACACGCATACTCTAACGTTCGCGACAAGAACTTCCTCGTTTCTCTTGGGTCGATAATATCATCAAGCATATACTTACCGGCTGCTTTATATGGGGAACTGTCAAAACTCCACGATTTCAACAGTTCCGCTCGGTCTGTCTCCGGCTGTTCCGATTGTGCAAGCTCACGTCCGTATACGACGTTGATACCGACTTCCGGTCCTGTAAAGTTAATTTCAGCCGTTGGCCATGCCACAACAAAATCCGCCCCCATAGTTGGCCCGCACATATTGCCGTAAGCTGCTCCGATACTTTTGCGTATGATGATCGAAATCTTGGGCACGGTTGACTGAGCGAGGGCTTGGTTCCACACCATAATTTTCGTTGGCATTTTCATCTTCTCAGCCTCACTCGATACGCGAAAACCGGGCGTATCATGTAAAAAAATAAGTGGAATATTGTATGAATCACACATTACAATGAAATCGGTTGCCTTCTCACATTCCTTATCTCCCGCGGCGCCTGCAAATTTCATCGGTTGATTAGCAATGATGCCAACTGTCCGTCCATTCACTCTCGTTAGAACAGTGATAAGTGCTGTCCCATAAGAAGATTTCAGTTCAAAAAAGTGATGATCATCTGCAATGTGTTCAATGACCTTTTTCATATCGTAAGCTCTTTGTCTCCGGGTGGGGACAAGATTGGCGATCTCATCCAAACTGCGGAAAGGATCATCATTTGTCTCTTTGAATTGGGGTTCTTCACCCCCATTTTGTGGCATAAAATCAAGAAATTGTTTTATTGAAGCGATCGCTTCTTCTTCATTTTCCGCGAATTGGTCCACTTGCCCAGTATGATTCGCATGTATTTTCCAGCCGCCAAGTTCCTCGTTTGAAACTCTCTCCCCTGTAGCGACTTCAAGCATGCGCGGGCCGGCCACTGCCATGGAAGTCCCTTTACGTTGTGCCACAAAATCCGAGGAAACCGCCGTCCAAGTAGGCCCACCAAAACTGTCACCTAAAATGGCGGTTATCATCGGCACTTCCCGGTGATGGGTGAGAAGCTCATTCGGAAAAAGCACTTGGCTTATGCCATCCGAACCCATCCCATCCGGCATTCTCAAACCTCCGCCTTCCATGAGGTTTAGAAATGGAAAACCCCGTTTCAAAGCAAAGTTGTGAGCAGCTTGCGATTTTCGGAAATATACTTTTCCCTCTGTTCCGGCAAAAACGGTTTTATCGGCTGCCTGCACGACAATCGGCCGTCCGTTTATCTTTGCCAGTCCGATAATGACACCGTCTCCTGCACTCTTTTCTTCACTCCCGTCTTGATCGGAATGGGCGAGCATTCCCAATTCCAAAAAAGATTCCGAATCGACGAGTTTGTCAATGCGCTCCCTTGCGGTGTAGTGCCCCGATTCGTACTGGCGCTCAATCTTTTCCTTGCCTCCCCCCAGCGTGCACGCTCTTTCCGATTTGATAATTCTTTGAGTTCCATCTCCATATTTGTTTTATCCATATATAACTCCCTACCCATACCGATGTGATTTTGGTGATGTTTGGTCGAAGTGAGCCTTTCTATTCCTTTAAAAGCCTTCGCAACACCTTCCCGGAGCTTGTTGCCGGTAATTCTTCAACGAATACGACTTCGCGCGGGTATTTATAAGCCGCCATATGCTCCTTGCTCCAAGCAATAATTGCCTCTGCAGTGACTTTTTCAACATACTCCGGTTTTAAGACGATAAAAGCTTTTACACTTTCGCCACGTTTGCTGTCCGGAACACCTATTGCAGCCACTTGAGCAATGGCTTCATGGTCGCTCATTAATGCTTCCACATCTTCCGGGAACACGCTGTAACCGGATGCCTTGATCATTTCTTTGACCCGACCGTTGAAAGTTAAATAGCCTTCATCATCCAACGTGCCAATATCCCCTGTGAACACCCATCCTTGGCGTAAGGTAGCCGCTGTTGCTTCTGGGCGGTTAAGATACCCCTTAAACACACCGGGGTTTTTCACGGCAATCTCGCCTTGCCTTCCCGGTGGCAAATCTTTTCCGGTTTCCGGATCTACGATGCGAATATCCGTTTGATAAGTCGGAATGCCACATGTTCCATATTTGATTTTATCCATAGGCATCATCGTGTCACATGTATGCGTTTCACTTAATCCATAAGACGCTTCAAAAAGAAGGCATCCATCTGTAAGTTTCCCCCACGCATCTGCTAGTGACTCATCGACAGCCAATCCAAAGCTTGTCGCGAAATTGGTTTCCAAACAAGACAAATCATGGTCTCCTGACTGCGCTTCATTCAATATCGCTGCGTTCATTGTAGCTACCGTGTACAGCTTGTTCACTCTGTAACGCTCAATGGCCTGAATTGCCGTCACAGGATCAAAACGTAACAGTAAAATACAAGAATTGGAACTATAGACGGGAAGATTAACCCCCATAACCATGCCGGCAATATGGCAAAGCGGGGCCACCGCTAGCGTGCGATCCTCTTGTTGGTGTTGGTACCCATGCGCTGTAGCAGCTGTTTTAAATAATGCATTCCCAAACGTGAGCATCGCTGCTTTAGGCCTTCCTGTCGTACCGGAAGTAAATACCATTAGTCCGACATCTTCCCAGACATCAATCGCTTCTGTCTCTTCAAGCGGAGCTGTAACGTCTACAATATTTAATACATCATAAGCGTCATCCATCGCTTTCTTTTCTCCTTGAAGATCTTCAGGCAAAGGCAACGTAAGTTTTTCAGAGAGAAAATCCGCATAATTAGTAATCATAAAAAATTGAAGGGAGGGTGTTTTATCTTTGATAGCGCCTATTTGGTCGTACAATTCATCGCCTGAAATAATGGCCATTATTTCAGCTTCATTTATGAAATATTCAAGTTCCGACGCCTTATACATTGGATTTAAAGGAACAACCGTTGCACCCAGCATTTGTATCGCATAATGGCCCAATAAATACTGCGGGCAATTTTGCATGTATAAAGCGATTTTATCTCCTTTCGCCACTCCCTTGTTTTGAAGAAATTTAGCCAATCGGAGCGTTTGGTCCACTAATTGACTCCAACTTATCTCATTTCCGTAAAAATTGTAGGCTGTCTGTCTTGGCTGATCGATGGCATTTTGAATGAGATATTCATGCAACGGTCTTTCCCCAAGTCGGTAATTTAATGTTTCCGGAACCCCTTGTGACCAACTTTTCTTTAAAGAAGAAGTCATTATTGATTCTTCCCTCCTGTTCACACAATATTTGAATGCCTATTAATAATCCTTATTATCATAAATAAAGCAATTTTTATGCCAATAACAAATCTGCTTAAAATCAGTCTTTGAATTTTATGAACGACGCACACTTTCTTACATTTGAGTTAAGTTAATTCAATAGTGAATAGTTTCAAGCAATCGCGCGATATGAAACCCCTTACATTTAATCATAAATTGTATTTATTGAGCTTTCTCGCAATAGTCGCCTGACTTGAATTTAAGGCCTCTGCAATTTGGTGTGTCGTTTTATAATGGCTCACGGCACTTTGAAGTAAATCTTTTTCAGCTTTCTCAGCTGCTTCATTTAGAAGATTACGATTCTTATTTTCTAAATGAAAAGAAGGTCGATATTCCTCCGGTAAATCAGAGGTAGAGAGCTCATTAGTGGGGACGATAATAACCAATCGTTGGATGAAATTAGTCAGTTCCCTTATATTCCCTGACCATTCATGTCGCTTTATAAAATCCTGCAAACCTATAGACATCCATTTGTTTGTATTGTATTTTTTATTAAACGTCTGTAGATAAAAATGTGCGATAGGTAAAATATCTTCTTTTCTCTCCCGGAGTGCTGGAACGTGTATTGGGAGAACATTTAATCTATAAAAAAGGTCCTCTCTAAACTCCCCATTTCTAACCATTTCTTTCAAATCGCTGTTTGTCGCTGCTATGATCCTCGTATCAATATCTTGTGTTTTGGTTGCGCCAATTCTTCTTATCTCTTTATCTTGGATGACTTGAAGTAATTTCACTTGTAACTTTAATGGAAGCTCACCGATCTCATCTAAAAAAACCATGCCTTTGTTCGCTAATTCAAATAGTCCGGGTTTCCCTGAACGATTCGCCCCGGAAAAAGCACCTGATTCATATCCGAATAATTCTGATTCAAGCAAGTCGGTTGGTATTGCTCCGCAATTAATTTTAACGAATTGCCCCATTTTTTGGCGATCACTTTTATTAAATAGCTCTCTCGCGATTATGTCCTTGCCTACACCCGTCTCCCCTGTTATGAGAACAGAAGCTTCGACATTGCCAACCCGTTCGATAACGTTATAAATCTCGATCATTTTTTCATCGTTACATATGAATCCGTGTTGTCTGGTACCTCTGTTTTTTTGATGGTTATCTGATTCTTCACTTTTCATTTCTTGAGGGAGAACAAGTTCTGTAACATCCCTAATGTTAATGATTACTTTTTCAATTTCATTATGTTCGTTGAATAGTGGAGCCCCGGTCATCACAATTTGCTTGTTATCGACCCCGCCTTGATAAACAGTCACGGATTCCTTGCTTTCTAAAACTTTGGAGGTTACAGATTCTTGTAAAAAACCTCTCGTCATTAATTTTTCTTCGCTTTTCCCTAAAAAATATTCTCGCGGAATCCCTGTCAACCGTTCAATCGATGAATTCAATCGAATCGTAACGCCTTTTTCATCTTGTACGGATATCCCATCATAAGAGTTCTCTATAATGTAATTGAGTTCTCTATTTATTTTTATTAAATTTTTTATTTCCTTTTGTAATTCATTAAGTTCCGAATCCTCGTAGATGATGTGTATCTTGTAACCCTTATTGTTCAGACATTTTTGTTCTATAATACGATATAACCTATGATTGCATTCTATGTGTAGACTTTGATTACGAGGATTGTTCATTTTTTTCTCAATATCAATTAAATTCCCAACGTCTGATCGTTTAACCATTTCTTCGAAAGCTTCATTATATTCTACAATCTTTCCTTTGTAATCAGTAATGGCTGTTGGTAACTCTACAGTACGGGTGCGTTCTATTTCAGCATAAGACATCTGCTTTGTTCACCCCAATCCGGTAATTTACTAATATAACTGTGGGAACGAGTTATAAATTTATAGCTCCAGCCCCCAAAAGGTTTAAGACATACGGAACTACTTCAAAGCCCTTCTTCGTACATGGAACAAAGGAATTTGTGGATGTTCATCGCTTTCTTTTCATAAAGCCCGGCAAAACCGTGGACGACGGCAATACATTTACGGCAGGATCGAAGATAATATCGGCGCCTTTTCCGAATATCGTCCGCCTGATAAGCAACCGCTTCAAATTATACTGACCGATTGGTATGCTCGATCTCTTTTTAAAATAATACAACAGATACGCAATATTTTCAATAAGTATTATTTCACCCTTGAATGCTGAATAAGGCGATGTATTTAATTCATCTTTTCTGAGTACGGCGGACAATTCTTACCACTTGTGCGGTCTTTTTTACCACCTTTTGCAGGAAAATGTACCACTCAATGCGGATCCCTTTACCACAGATGAAAAGAACGGCTTGAAATAAGATATTCCCCGCCCATGGGCGGGGAATATCTTTAGCCATTAAAATGGGAGTCTCCCTAATTCAAAGTCAAGCTCACATTTCAGCTTATCAATCTTTTTTTGTAACTCTTCCACTTTTTCCTCGAGTCTTACGATTTTGGTTTTATCACTAATTCCTTTTTCATAGGGTGTTCCAACACGACTTAAATCGACCAAAAACGATAATACTGCTGGCTCTGTAATATTGAAATCTTCTCCATTTTCTGTTGCTTCGATTTCACCTTCAGCGATCCATTTTCTAACATCTAATTCATCGCAGTCAATCTCATAATTGTGTAGGAGATCGAGAGTCTCCGCGAGTGTCATGTATTCCCTCATTTTAAACACCCTTTCATTTCTAGGTTTTTTATAAAAAATTGTTGTTCTCTTTATCGTTTGCCGTTTGTTTTTGCACACCAAGACGTTCGCGCATCGACACTTTTCCGTCAATGAAAATATCATAGGAATCATGAATAATTCGGTCGAGAATGGCTTCTGCCAAGGTGCCATCTCCCAGTTTCTCGTACCATCCATCAATATCAAATTGAGAACAAAAGATGTTGGATTGTTTTGCCTGACGTCTTGCGTTTATGATTTCAAGAAGGAGAGCTGCTTCTTCATTGGTTAAGGCGTGAAGCAGCCATTCATCAAGAATAAGAAGATCTACCTTTAGAAGCTTTCTCATGAGTTTGACATAGCTGTCATCCTGTTGATATTTTGCAAGTTTAAATTCCTCTAATAGATCAGGAAGCCGTGTGTAATGTACTTTGAAGAACTGTCGGCACGCCTGTACGCCAAATGCGGCGGCCATCCACGATTTCCCGGCTCCAGACACGCCTTTAAAGATAATATTTCGCCCATCCAGAATATAGCTTCCGCTGGCTAAACGCTGGAGTAAATCTTTGTCTAGTTTCCGGTCATCATAATACATGATCTCTTCGATTGAAGCCGGTTCAGGAAACGCTGCCTGTTTGAGAAGACGGTTGAGTTTATTACTTTTCCGGCGGGATTCTTCATGGTCAATTAAGATGCCGAATAATGTATCAAAATCCATCTCTTTATTTTCTGCCTTCGTGAAAAGAGATTCATAGGCTTCTGCCATCCCTGATAGTTTCAATGTTTTTAGTTTATCAATATTCTGCTGGTTCATTTGTTTTTCCCTCCAAAATAGGAAGCCCCACGTGTAAACGCATGCTTATTTTTGACGTTCTGTTGCTTCTGTGTGAAAGCTTTCTCTGCGTCTGCTTTTTTATTGTTCTTGATGAGCGTTTGAATACTTTTTACTGTAGGCCGATTCGTGATCTGGTGGACCATTTTACACGCACGTTCGATATCATAAACCGTGTAGGTGCGTTCCAATTTCTTTAAGGCAAAAACAGACTTCAGCGCTTGTTTTTCAACCCCGTAGCTCTCCAACAAGAACTTCACCACGGAAAGCGTATGTTCCCCAACATCTGTAGCCCAATCTAATGCATTTTGCGGCGTTTGTTCCACGTAATGCTTATGGTTATCCGGCATATGATCTTTCACAGTAGAATGTTGGCCGTATTTCCCATATAATGTTTGATGTGAGGCAATCCTCATGTGATCGAAATAGACTTCGATCACATGATCTGAGACTTTCACATCGACGTGCTTTCCGATGTATTCATAGGGAACGGAGTAGAACATGCTTTTCACAGAGATGTGATAATCAGGCTGCACCTTGGCGGTTCGCCACTCAGACATCTCGTAGGGTTTAACGGGAAGAGGAGTAAGGGCGAACTTCTCTTCTTCCATAAACGCTGACCAGCGAGAGCCTTCTTTTTTTGTGAAGGGCCGGTGGTTAAACTCCCCTAGCTTCTTTCGGATCTCTTGGTTCATTTCCTCCAACGTAAAACATTGGACATGCCTTAACGCAGCGATAATCCACGTCGACACCGTGTTCACCGAACTTTCCACACTCGGCTTATCTTTGGGTGAACGCACGCGTGCTGGCATGACCACGGAGTGATAGTGGCGGACCATTTCTTCATACGTCTTGTTTAACACCAGCTCTTTGGAGGTATGCTTGGTCACCCCTGTCCTTAAATTATCGGGCACAATAATTTGGGTGGTGCCTCCCATGTATTCAAACGCGTGTTGATGAAGCTTAATCCAAGAAGCTAAATCCATGGATAAAGAGCCCTCCACATAGGAAAGCTGAGAACACGGTAAAGCTGCCACAAATACATAGACTTTCACTTTTTCCCCGGTATCGGGATCAATGATAAATAGGGTAGAACCTGCCCAATCGACTTCTAACAATTCCCCTGGTTTCCGCTTAATTCTCATGGTCGCTTTATACTTCTGGGCAAAATTGTGGTAGTGTTCCGTAAAAGTCCGATAGGCATAGGGAATCTTCGCTTGGTCCCGGGCTTTCCTCACATATTCCTCATGAAGCAATGTCAAAGTGACATGGGGCTTGGCCAACTCCTCATGCAAATAATCAAAATCAATCATTTGCCGTCCAGAAGCTTCTAACTTTTTCTCTGGATATAGAAAATCTTCAATCCAAGCATCTGTCATTTCCTCATCGAGCGGACACTTCAACCCTCTTTTCTCCGCCAAGCGTATGACTTCCGTTACTTTTTGCCTTGAACGGCGGGTCATAGCTGCGATACTTCGTAAACTCCTTTCCTCGTCATGTAATTCCAGCATCTGTCGATATGGGAACATAAAAAACCTCCTGTATTCCTAATGTCATGCCGTTTGGCATGCCCATTAAGTATACAGGAGGTGGTGTATTGGTAAAGGCTTCCGCAATAAGTGGTAAATATCTCCGCACTTGGTGGTAAAAAAGATTGCAAGGGTGGTACAAACCGAATGCAATACTCACATCTTTTCTAGTAGATACACATAAGTACAACTAAGCTTTTAGCCATAAAGGCTTGGTGTAAAGCCAAGTTTTCTAACGCCGCAACTCTACAAAAAACAGCCAAAACCCTTCCTGCATTGGGTTATGGCTGTTTTGTTAGGTAATTGCAAAATAGTTATAGAGTTACTGAACTTACTTTAAGCGAGTATCTGCCTTATCCGTGACTTGATATAACATTCTTTCGTTTACATCAACTGTTTGTAAATATTGCGCATAATAAAATTTTGATTCGTTTCAGCTTGTTTTTCGATAGCTTCTTTTTTCAAGGCCTTGGCTTCTTCATCATCTTGGGATAAAACCAATATATCTGAGAGGTGTAATGCCATCTGATATCTTCCTTCATCCATTAAAGATCTACATCTTTTGAGAATGACTTGAGGATCTTGCACAAGAGCATTTATTTCAGCCGCCACATCTTCTTGTTTAGAAGGACTCAGATGCGTTGGATTTCCATCAAACCATCCAGTGTATCGTCTGTAAATTCCCCTAATGGCAAATTCTAAACAGCCGTATGTTTGCTTTACGTAGGGACTATTTTCTAGGTGTTCCGGTAGTTGTATTAACTCCAACGCATCTTCAAGGTGGGTGCCTTTATTGATATGCGCAGTTACTTCATCATGGACAAATTTAAGTGTATCAATGACGTCTTGTAATGCAGATTTAATTTGATCCTTCCCTGTGATTGCTTTCCCGTGCCCCGGAATAAGAATCTCCGGTTCTAGTTGTTTAATTTTTTCCAGTGTTTCATACCATTCCCGTTCGTAACGAATGACCTTTAATGGGTTTCCAATGTTTGGAAAGGACCATACAAAGAAGTCGCCGCAGTAAACAACGTTATCCTCCGGAATATGAATAAAACAATGATCATCCGTTTCTCCTTTACCATGGACGACGTGCATTTGCTTTTCTCCTAATGAAAACTGATAATCCTGGTGAAATGTGATATCAGGGGGGATAAAATCAAATGAACGCAACCCTAATTTATTTTGAAATTGTACACCGTTAATCCTCAAATGGTATTCTTCTAATATTTTATATTTCAAATGACGCTCATTCATATTTTCATGAGCTATCACCTTTGTCTGCTCTTCCTTAAACTCATGAGTGGAATTAACATGATCTAAATGACCATGCGTATAAATAATGTATTTGATGGGCAAATCCGTCTTTTCACGAATAGCCCGATAAATATTTTCAGCGTGAATATTACTTACAGTTGTGTCAATAACTACGACACCTTCAGAGGTCATGATAATACCAACGTTGGCAAAACCCTTGACATAATAGTAACCTTGGGTAAGCTCTATGAACTTCAAATCTTTTTTTGAATTCCCTTCCGTATGTTCCATCACTCGATCAATACTTTGAAGAGATTTTTCCGTACTCATTTCAAATATTCCTCCCTATATTTAATTTGCCTATTTTTCAAGAAATTCAAGTATACGACGCTAATGGGTGTTCATTAAGTTGAATTTTTAACTCTTGTTATTTATCCCTTCTTAGTAAACTGAAACTTTGACCAGAAGGCCCCTCATCTTTTTGTGTAGCTAAAAATAAGGCTAACGGGACTACGTCTTCAGGATCTTTTATCCATTCACTATCGAAACTCTTTAACTTTTCATCATTCTGCTTTTTAAATACTTCGCCTCCATTTGTAAGTCGTGTTCGCACCGGACCGGGGATGATTTCATTAATGCTGATGTTATATTGCCAAAGCTCCTGAGCTAAAACTCGCGTTAACATCCCTAATCCAGCTTTTGAAGAAGCATAAGCCGAATAACTGGCTTTTGCCCGATAGCCAGCTCCTGAACCAATCGTGATTATTTTGCCAGCACCCTGTTTTTTCATATATGGAATAACGCCATATGCACAAAAGTATGGTCCCACTAGATTAACATCCAGTGTTTTGCGCCAATTCTCCGGATTGCTCTCTTCTACAGTGTTACGATCAGCGTTTAGGCCGGCGTTTATCATTAAGATGTCAACAGCACCGAAATGCTCAATTGTTCTTTCTATTAAATTATTAACCGACTCCATTTGTGTAACATCTGTTTTTACCGCCAAGGATTCACCATTCCGCTTTTTTATCTCCTCTGATGTTTCTAAAATCTCTATCTCAGTTCTTGCTGCACAGACAACTGCCGCCCCTTTATCTGCATAGGCAATCGCAATAGCCTTGCCAATTCCTCTTCCTGCTCCCGTTATTACCGCAACTTGTCCATTCAAAGGTCTCTCATCCACTAGTGTTTTTCTCCTCTCCAATATTTTTACACTTAACACATAATAGAACGGAAATGATCACCGATGATTGGCTTCACCTTCTCAGGAACTTCCACATGAATAAAATGGCCTGCATTGGGGATAATGTAAACATTTGCTTGAGATAATTGCTTTTCCTGCGTTTTGTATGCAAACTCATAATCTACATATGGATCTTTTTCTCCCCACAGTATAGTAACGCACGTTTTAATTTTTGACAGATTCAGATAAGGTTCAACTAACTTTTGATTCGCTGATCTGTACAAGTCTAAAATGACGTTTCTTGATTGCTCTGTTTGATATACGCAATAAAAGTCTTCTAGAACATCTTCGTCTATACCAGGAACCTCGTTTTTCATGTTTTTCATCCATAAAGTTTTATTGCCCGTTTTTTCCATAATTCTTTCTCCTTCCCCGGGCGTCCTCCATTTCCTTGCAATTGGATGCCATTTATATTCAGGATCTAGAGAAGTATCGCTAATCACTAAACTCGATACTTTTTCCGGATGATCACACGCCCATCTTAATCCAATTATCCCACCCCAATCATGGACAATAAGATGAATTTCGTCTAAATCAAGTGTTTCCATAAAATTATTAATGAAAATAAGATAGTTTTCCCAAGTGGACTTTGTTTTAAATTGGTCACTTTGACCAAACCCAGGTAAATCCGGTGCAATCGCGCGAAACCCTGTTGAAACGACTTCGGGTATGATATGTTTCCAAAGCATGCTAGATTCTGGTACACCGTGAAGCAGTAACACTGGAGGGCTATCTTTTGAGCCTTCATCGAAATAAGAAATCTTCTGTTCGTTTAATACCATTGTTTGTTTTTGAATCATTCGTCTCTCCTTCCCTCATAATTAAGTTAGCTCAACTCAAATGATTGAATTCTTTAAGTCGCGCTCGCTAGATATCACTACTCCCTAGAAAGGCGCTATAATTCAAAAGCTTGCATAACTTCTATTAAAACTGATTGATCACCTTCAACCTGGACATTACTCTCTTTCATAACCTCTTCAATTTCCATTTTTCCTAGTACAAAAGTAATCCATAGATTACTAGATATTTTCAAAGTAATATCTGGGTCGGTTGGCTCCTCCTCCAAAAATTCAGCAACACCTTTTCTCATATGCAATCCATAACACTCAGTTAAATCACTAAAGCAAATTTTTAATAACTTATCTATTTGCCCCAACTTTTCCGGATCGATTTTGTATTCTAATAATTTAATCGACCTTTCGATTGGCAGATATGGATTAGATACATTGTTAAGATCAATCTTCCCCTCTAAATGTAAAGCTTGAGAAAGATAAAATCCTCTTGATGATAGTGCAGGTGTCGCTTGGCCCATTTCTCTTAACGCTTTTGCTTTAATTAGTCGAGCTTGTTCCATGTCAGGATGGATATTTAGTACATGAGTAATCAATTCAGCTGTCCAGGCATACTCTCTTTCTTCCAAGGCTTTTTTTGAAGCCTGTATTACTTTCTCGATTCCTCCAAAACCTTCAACTATCTTCTCAGATCTATACTGGGTAGATATTGGATTAATGTCGGCGGCGTCAAGGCTAAACCAACCAATTAATCCACTATATACACCTTTCACTTGGTGAGTAAGTTCACCATATACTTCACTTAACCGAGGATGGTTTGCAAGATGTTCTGGTAAAGTTATCTCTTCAGCGATCTCATCCGGTTTTAATCCCTTATTAATTCCGCGAATTGTTTGGGAATATATAAAAGCAATAGCATCTCGATAATTAGTTGCCAATTCATAACTTGATTCTTTTGTGGATACAGGCTCTCCATGTGCAGGTATTAATATTTTCGGATTTAATTTGCGGACTTGATCTATTCCTTCCAGCCAGTAGAGCGGATCACGGTATGGTTGCCCTCTTAACGTATACATGTTTGGGAGCACGTGCCAAATACTATTCGTAATTACCGCATCATGCTCCGGAAGCCATGCGGTCAGTGAATCCATAGTGTCTGATGGAGTATGAAAAAATTGGAACTCCACTCCATCAATCTCCATCTTTTCCTTATCTCTCACTCCGTATGTCGGCTGTACATAACCAGAAGTTTTGTCAGCTTCTTTACTTCCATCATATGAAACAGGAGATGCATCAGGACCTTCTTTTGGAAGGAAAAAACCGAAATGCTGTGCTGTTGTTTTTTTCAACATTTTCCCGAGCTCGACTGAAGAACTTAGCAAATTTTTATGCACATCAGGATGGGCAATAACCTCTATCTCTTTCCCTTCAGAACCCTTTGGAACAAACGGTCTAGCCCCACTAGTGTAGTGATTATGGGAATAAATAACTGCTTTAATCGGCTTATCCGTGAATTTACGAATAGCTTCGAACTTTTGCTTTCCAACGCCCATATTAAATCCTGTATCCCAAATAATTAGACCACTATCCCCTTGGATGACGACGGTATTATCGATGGAAAAATGTTCAAGCACAGATATTTTGTTAGTAAGATGAGTAACTTTAGGTTTGTTCACTTGTGAATAATATTCGCCCATTTGTTTATTCACGATCGCTCCGTTTGGCATCGTAACTTTTTCTACCTGCCCGTTGTTATACTGATTCTTCTTTTTTAATCCAATCTCATTGTTTTTCATGTACAATAGAATCTCCTTTATTGTTATTGAAGAAACTTTATTAGTTTAATCGATTCGACGGGCTCTTAGACCTTAACACTGACCTCTATTTTTCGAAGAATTAACTATCCTATTTTACACAAATTAGTTAATTCATAAGAGGGGCAACTATTCCATATGGTGGGGTTGCTCCCCATTATAACTGAGAGCACCCCTTTCCATATTTCATGAACTAATTAATGTAATAGTCGTGATTTTGACAGTTACTTTATACAAATTGTTTATAAATATTACGCATAATAAAATTTTGATTCGTTTCTGCACATTTTTCACTCGCCTCTTTTTTCAACGCCTTCGCTTCTTCATGATTTTGTGATAAAACCAATATATCCACAAGGTGTAGGGCCATCTGATATCTTCCTTCATCCATTAAAGATCGGCATTTTTTGAGAATGACTTGCGAATCTTGAACTAGAGAATACATTTCTGCAGCCACATCTTCTTGTTTACAAGGGCTTAGATGAGTTGGATTTCCGTCAAACCACCCAGTGTAACGCCTATAAATACCTCTAATTGCAAACTCTAAACAACCGTATGACTGTTTCACGTAAGGACTGTTTTCTAGATGTTCCGGTAATTGTATTAACTCCAAAGCATCTTCGAGCTGGGTGCCTTTATTGATATGTTCAATTACTTCATTATGAACAAATCTGAGCGTATCAATTACATCTTGCAGTGCCATTTTCACTTGGTCTTTACCTTTGATCATCTTCCCATGCCCTGGTATTAGAATCTCTGGTTCTAGTCGTTTAATTTTTTCCAGTGTTTCATACCATTCCCGTTCGTATCGAATGACCTTTAACGGGTTTCCAATGTTCGGAAAAGACCATACAAAGAAATCACCACAATAAACAACATCATCCTCTGGAACATGAATAAAACAATGGTCATCCGTTTCCCCTTTACCATGAACGATGTGAATGTTTTTACCTCCCAATGAAATCTTATGGTCTTTATTGAAGGTTATATCAGGAGGAATTACATCATACGAACGCATGCTGCCTAGCTTATTTTGAAATTGCGTAGAATTAATACGATGGTGATGATGTTCTAATAATTTGTACTTAAAATGCCTTTCATTAACATTTTCATGAGCTATCACACTAGTATCTTCTTCTTTGAATACATGAGTGGAATTAACATGATCTAAGTGACCATGTGTATAAATAACGTATTTAATGGGTAAATCCGTTCTTTCACGAATAGCATGGTAGATATTTTGGGCATGTTTGTTGCTCATAGCGGTGTCAATAACAACTACCCCTTCAGATGTGATGATGACACCAACATTTGCCCAACCTTTAACATAGTAATAACCATTAGCGCATTCAATAAACTTAATATCATTTTGCAAATTCCCAGCCGTATGTTCCATCACCCGATCAATACTTTGAAGAGATTTTTCCGTACTCATTGATGTGATTCCTCCTTAAATTTGTTAACTTACGATTGCTGCATCTAAAGCAACAACACCTTCGCCTTTACTCTTAACAACCAAAGGATTTATATCTAATTCTATTATCGAGTCTTTATACTGCCAGCAAAACTCCGATATTTTAACTAAATCACTTGCTAATGCACTAATATCCGAGGGCACTTTTCCGCGTGTACCTTTTAAAATTTTATAGCCCTTGATGCTTCTAATCATATCTTCGGCATCTTGTTCACTCAATGGAGCTTTTCGAATAACGACATCCGATAATACTTCTACATAGATCCCTCCTAATCCAAACATTATACAAGGGCCGAATAATGAATCTTGAAAACAACCGATAAACACCTCTATACCATCTTTGATCATTTCTTCAATCAGAATACCTTCAATATTAGCTGATGGATAATTTTTTTCCATGTTAGAAATAATTGATTTATACGCTTCGATTACTTCCTCTTTTGTATTTATATTAACCTTCACGCCCCCGTTATCGCTTTTATGGGTAATGTCGGAGGAAGCGACCTTAAGAACGACTGGATATCCGATATCCTCAACGCAATTTATCGCATCATCAACATTTTTAACCAGAGCTCCTCTAGGAATAGAAATTCCATAGCCAGCTAACTCCTGTTTTATATCATACTCCGTCTTCGCGTTCTTTAAGTCGGTAGTTGTTGCCGCAATTTCAGATACTTTTTGTTCTGGTAAATCATTTTTAGTCTGTCCACGACGCTCGCGACCCTCGTTATATTGAATTAAATTTTTAACAGCTTTAATCGCTCGGGTAGGGGTTGGTAGCCAACACAAACCACCGTCTAAAAGTGCATCTTTTGTCTTCTGTGAAGGTTGTGCCCAACAAATGACTAGCGTTTTATCCGTTTGTTCATTAATTTGTTTTAATTTAGGTATAATTTGAGGTGCTATCGCATCGCCCAGTTGCATATAAAGGACCAATGCTTCTACATTCTCATCTTCCAGAACAATGTTAAGGCTCTCTTCAAAATGGTCAATCATTTGAATAATTTGTGCTGTTAAATCAACTGGATTATTTACAGATGCAAATGGCGGTAATATTTCCTTTAGTTTGGATGTAGTTTCTTCTGTCAGATTAGCAGTTTGAATACCATATTCCTCACATTTATCAGCCATAACAATCCCTGCTCCACCTGAGATGGTAACTATACCAACGTCACCGCGGTTTGGGGAAATCTTGCCCTTATTAAACAATGCTAACGTATCAACTAATTCTTCTTCATCATATACTTGCACAACGTTTTTTTGTTTAAAAAAACTTTCATATACAGACTGATTCCCTGCTAGTGAAGATGTGTGTGAAGATGCTGCCTCCGCTCCACGTTGAGAAGAACCGACCTTCATTAATATTATTGGTTTATTATTTTTTTCAGCGGCACTAATACCTTGGGTCATTTTTTCTAAATCTCTTGCTCCCTCAATATAGCCACCAATGACCTTTACATTCTCGTTCTGAGCAAAGTATTCCACGTAGTCAAAAAAATCAACACCAGCTTCATTTCCAGTAGATACAAAATAGTTGTATCCTAAACCCATTTCTTTAGCCATTGCATAGGTAAAAGAACCGAAAGCACCGCTTTGGGTGATGAAGGCAACCGGATCACCAATGTCGAAATCTACAGCAGCAAATGTAGCAATCACTTTTTCACTCTGGTTATAAAAACCTAATGAATTAGGTCCGCATACGGGAATTCTAGTACGGTTAATAAAATCAGTTAAATCATGTTGCAGATGGCTACCTTCTTGTCCAATTTCGGAGAATCCCGAGCTATAAACAACAGCACTTTTCACTAATCGCTCAGCCAATTGTTCTAAGACTGGTAAAGCTTGCTTCGCACTAACCGAAACAATAGCAAGATCTATATTTTCAGGTAGGCTTTCAATATCTTCAAGGCATTTATATCCCGCAATGTCTTCATACTTTGGGTTTACTGGATAAACAGTGCCTTTATAACCTTGATTTCTTAAATTGACTAATGGTCTAGCACTGAGCTTTCTTTCATCCCCCGATGCACCAATAATCGCAATTGACTTTGGGGAAAACATTGGCTGTAAATTAAATGTAGGCATCATTACACACTCCGTTTAAAAACTTTTGATAATAAACCGGTAACTATACTTATTCCGCCAATTCCCTCTCATTGTTTGCACTAACCGTATAGAAGTTACGGAAAAATAAATTGTTAGATACCTCAGACATTTGTTCCAATAACTCTCCTTTAAAAGCATGCATTTCCTTATCAGATGGATTTTCTGTTAAAATTAAATCTATTAAGTGGAGCGCTAATTGCAGATTTCCTTCTGACACAAAATACCTCGTACTCTCTATTATTTTTTCTTGGTTTCCTATCAAATCTAAAATTGCTTGATTAACATCATTAATAGGTGACGGCGATAAATTAGTCGGATTACCATCATACCAACCTGTATACCTGCGATGTATACCCCGAATAACAAATTCAAGACATCCATAGGACTGTTTTATATATGGACTATTCGCTAATTCTTCAGGAATACTGATCTCGTGAAGCATTTTGTCAAGCGATGAACCTTGGTTGATATGCATAACGCATTCTTCATGCAGATATTTCAATACAGCAGATGTATCACTTAAGCATGCCTGCACTTCTTCGTTTCCTAATAGACTTCTTCCATGACCAGGAGCTATCGCTTTAGGATTCAATTTTAAAATACGGTCTAACATTTCATACCATTCTCGCTCATATCGGAGCACTTTATTTGGGTTTCCGATATTTGGAAAGGACCAGACAATAAAATCTCCACTATAACAAATTTTATCTTCGGGAATGTACACTACTGTAGCGTCATCTGTTTCCCCCTTACCGTGAAGTAATCGAAATGTTTTACCTCCAAGTTCAAAAGTATATTCAAAATCATACACTATATCAGGATATATATATTCATTCTTTATTTTTTGTTTTCTTTTGAATTGCATACTATTGATTGCAACATGATGGTCTCTTAATTTTGTGTATCGATTAAATCGTTCAATCACATTTCTGTGACTTATAACAGTCGCACCTTGTTCTTTTAAAACTGAAGCTCCGCCAACATGATCCCCATGTCCATGTGTGTAGATTAAATATTTAATAGGTTGATCCGTCATTTTTGTAATCTCATCAACTATCGCTTTCCCACCTGTACGGGAAATAGTTGAATCAATGACCACGACACCTTCATTTGTAATCACAATGCCAACATTGCCAAAACCATAGTTAGTTGCATTATAAAAACCTTCGCCAAGCTTCTCTAACCTCGAATCGGATCCGGGTTTCCAGTTAACCTCGCCTATCGCAAAATTATTTTGAAGCTTATCATTAGTGTTCATAACTATCCTCCAAATTATTATTATGAAAAGTTTCCGTTTTAAAGTATCAATACATATAATGGGTCCTACTGTTCTAACACTGTTGTCAATGAAACTAAAACAACTTATGAAGGTGATATCTACACAGGAACTCTACTATACATTTGTGTAATAAAGATAATATGATCAATGAATTTTCCATATTCTTCAATCATATTTTTTAACATTTATTACTATTCAATATACCCTTCTTCTCGATAATATCTTTCTGCCCCTGGGTGAAGTGGTATATCAATTGTTTCAATAGAATTTTCTATTGTTATCGCTTCCGCTGTAGGGTGATAACTTGATAATTCTTCCGCCTGCTCATGTACAAATTTCGTAAATTCGTAGATCAAATCTTCTTCTACATCTTCTCTGGTTACAAAATACCTACCCATTCCCGATGTAAGCACATCTTCAGATTGACCACTGTATGCTTCAGCAGAATCAGCTTCAAGTACCACCGGATCTGCCTCTTGATTAAACTCTTCAGCTGCCCCGTGTATTACATCTTCTTCTATTGGTAATACTTTAACACTGGTGGTTTCATCTACACCTTGAACTTGAGTTGACGGATATGAACTAAACGTAACAAATGCATCAATGTTATTGTCTCTTAAAGCATCAACTTGCTCCTGTGCAGGCAACGTTTCTAGCGTATAGTCCTCTGCCTCTTGCAAACCTACTTGATTTAAATGATTTTCAACAGATAATTGAGCTGTATTTAGGAATGTCGCGATTCTTGCTCCCTCAAGATCACTTAATGTATCTATATTAGAATCAGCTCTTACAATAAATTGAATAACTGGTGATTCCAAACCAACAACGCCACGGATCTCTTCATATTGTTCACCTTCAAATACATAGGTGCCCTCATGTGCAAACACTCCGTTTGTACTAGAGATATCTACTATTTCTCCTCTTTCTTGCATAACCATCCGTAATCCCTCAATATCCCCATTTGTTTCTGAAACCGTATAATTAATAGGTTCATCCATGTCATTAGCTAATTGAGCAATGCCTGACCCCATCATATAGCTAGGCGTCCCCCCTATTGAATAAATTGTTGCATGATCTACTTGCCCACTCCCTCCTCCTGATTCACTACCACACCCTACAATAAATAACATACCCATAAGTATCATTGACAATGTTTTTATCACATTCACTTTTCTCCCTCCTCGTAGTAAAATAAATATAGGATCATTCACCTTGCTCTACATTTTAAAAAGAAAAACTATTTTGTACGTGTCCCCTATCTCGAATATTACTATTCAATATACCCTTCTTCTCGATAATATCGTTCTGCCCCTGGGTGAAGTGGTATATCAATTGTTTCAATAGAATTCTCTATTGTTATTTCTTCCGCTGTAGGGTGATAATTTGATAATTCTTCCGCCTGCTCATGTACAAATTTCGTAAATTCGTAAACCAAATCTTCATCAACATCTTCTCTGGTTACAAAATACCTACCTGTTTGTGCTGTAGTCACATCTTCACTTTGACCACTGTATGCTTTAGCAGAATCAGCTTCAAGCTTCACCGGGTTTGCCTCTTGATTAAATTCTTCACCTGCCCCATATATCACATCTTCTCCTACTGGTAATACTTTAACACTTGTGGTTTCGTCTAAACTTTGAACTACACTTGACGGGTATGCACTATAAGTGACAAATGCATCAATGTTATTGTCTCTTAAAGCATCAGATTGCTCCTGTGCTGGCAACGTTTCTAAGGAATAGTCTTCTCCTTCTTGCAAGCCTGCTTGATTTAGAGTATTTTCAACAGATAATTGAGCTGTATTTTGAAATGTAGCAATGCTTGCGCCTTCAAGGTCACTTAATGTGTCTATATTAGAATCAGCCCTTACAATAAACTGCGTAATTGGGGCTTCCAGAGCAACCACGCCTCGAATCTCTTCATATTGTTCCTCTTCAAACACATAAGTACCATCATGAGCAAACACTCCATTTGTACCAGAGATATCAACGAATTCTCCTCTGTCTTGCATCACCATTCGTATTCCCTCAATATCCCCATTTGTTTCAGAAATGGTATAATCAATGGGTTCATCCATGTCATTAGCTAATTGAGAGATTCCTGACGATAACATATAGCTATTCGTACTGCCTATTGCATACACTGTTGCATGATCTACTTCCCCACTCGCTTTATCTGATTCACTACCGCACCCTGCAACAAATAACACACCCATCACAATCATTGGCAGTGTCTTTAGCACGTTCATTTTTTACTCCTCCCAATAAATAATAAAAGATCATCTACCCTGTCCTCGCTTATAATTCGACTTCTAATATTTCTACCCTGTCCCTTTGTCACAAATGACTTTCACTTCTGGTTTTGGGTCTCTCCAGACTATAAATTCATTTGTTCTTTCGCTCGTATCACCCCCAATGCTATCTAATTGCCAAAAGGTGTTTTTTCATAAGGTTTTTTTAACTTAAATTATCTCCATCCATATCACCCTGTCACTCTTTCATCAATAGTTAAGCTAATTCTTTTTGTAATTTGGATTTTTTATTGTCCCGATGATAACTATATTCAGGCAAAATTAGTAGAGTTAATATTACAATCCCTAAAACACTTGTCATGAAATTTCCGTCTATCAAGAATAATCCACTCGCAAAGAATAGTAGACGCTTCCACATTTTAATACTTCTAAATAAATAACCTTGAATACCTATGGCTACACTCCCGACACCTATGATAGCCAATATAACGGATATCATTACTACAGAGCCAGTGCCTATTAACAACAAATTGGGGTTGTACACAAACATGTATGGAATAATCAAAGCACATATGGAAAGTCTAAAAGCAGTAAAACTTGTTTTCATCGGATCTGACCCAGCAATTCCTGCACCATAAAAAGCTGCAAATGCAATAGGTGGTATGATAGAAGATAATACACCATAATAAAATACAAACATATGCGCTGCCATTGGGGTAACACCCAAATCAACAAGGGTCGGTGCGACCATTACTGCTAGAACCATATAAATAACAATTGTTGGTAATGACATCCCCATAATAATGGCAGCAATCATTGCTAAAATTAATAGGGGTAACAAATAACCTTGTGATAACTCGATCAAAATAGAAGACATTCTGGGACCTAAGCCAGTCAAAGCAAATGATCCGATAATTATCCCGGCGCACCCACAGGCTATGGCAATTTCCATAGTTCCAATGGCACCTTTTTCTAATACCTTAATAAATTGCTTAAATGATAAACGATTTTTTCTATTGATAATGTTTATGAGAATGATAAGCACTATCGCAAAGAAACCTGCACGTGCTGGTGAATAATCAACCACCAATAGTAAATAAAAAAGCAATAATAATGGTAAGGCATGAAACCATCCTTCTTTGAAGGTTTTTGACAATGACGGTGCTTCTTTTCTAGGGATTCCACTTAAATTATTTTTAGCAGCTTCAAAATCCACCATAAATAATAGTGATACAAAAAAGAGAAGAGAGGGTACAGCAGCAGCGATAACGACTTGACTATAGGGAATACTAAGAGTTTCTGCCATAATAAAAGCAGCTGCCCCCATTATTGGTGGGACTAATTGTCCTCCCGTCGATGCTGTAGCTTCAACAGCACCAGCAAATTTAGGGCTGTAACCTAAGCGCTTCATTAAGGGAATTGTAATCGCTCCGGTACTTACAACGTTCGCTGCTGCACTTCCGGTGATACTACCAAATAAACCGCTACTAACAACAGCCACCTTCGCCGGTCCACCTCGAACCCAACCGATCAAAGCCTTCGCCATATCCATGAAAAAATTGCCGGCTCCAGTTGCCATGAGGAATTGTGCCATAAGAATAAAGATAATAAGTATCGTAGATGATACACCTATCGCAATACCAAAGATTCCATCTAATGATAAAAATAGTGAACTAACGATTTGACCATGGTCATTGCCTGCATGTGAAAAAATGGATGGCCAATATTCTCCCGTATATGCATAAATAAGAAATACAATCGCTACAATTGGAAGGGCAAGACCTAATACTCGTCTCGTTGCTTCAATAACTATTATAATACCAATAGTTCCGTAAATATAATCACTAAAAATAGGCAATCCTGCTCGATCAATAAACGTATCTGCATTTTGAATAACATAGCTTGCTATAAGAATGCTTGTTGCCACTAATATCATATCCAGCCCTAAAAACAGGCGACTATGTTTAAACTTTTTTGATGGAGGAAGTAGAATAAATGTTAATATCAGCGCAAAGGTTAAGTGAACTGATCGATGAACTAAAGTATCAGGCATCCCAAAATAAGTGGTATATAAGTGGTAAGAAGCCCATATAACTGCAAGGATTGTGATTAATAAGGAAACGATCCCACGAAACTGTCTTCGTCTTCCTTCAGTTAACGATATTTCTTCCGAGTCCTCATGCTCTTCCCCAACTTTTTTTTCATCTACCATAATTGTATCCTTTCCTCTCCAGATTCAGCTATTTATAATTTCAATTCTTTTTTCAATAAAGAATTTCTAGTCATTATAAATGTTAATTACATTTCAAATAAGTTGAAAAATTGAATAGTCTCCTTGATATCGCTACTTCTAATTTGATCTTGAGAAACCACATCTTCTATTTTTGTTTTCCCTAAAGCAATTTCTTTCCAAATCTCACTCGGAAGCTCAATGGTCATGTCAAACTTCTTCGGCTTGTGATTACTAACTTCAGCAATCCCTTTTCTAACATGCAACCCAAAATCCTGTTTCAGATCAGATAAAGTGATAACCATTACTTTATCGATATTTTTTGCACTAACGGGATCGATCTTGTATTCGAGCAATTTCATCAATTGTTCTACAGGAAGTTTTTCAATCCCATCACCGAGTCCTGTCAATCCATGTGGCGTTTGGTTTAAATCCACTTTTCCTTCTAAAACTAACGCATGCGTTAGATAAAATCCTCTTGAAGATGAAGCGGGTGTTGCGTAGCCCATTTGGCGCAAGGCATTGGCCTTAATCTGCCTGGCCTTTTGATTATCAGGATCGATATTTAATACATGTGTAATTAACTCTGCTGCCCATGCATATTCCTTATCATCTAAAGCCTTATTTGATAGATCGATAATTTTATTTGCTCCTCCAAATCCATTCACAATTCGTTCTGATCTAAACGGAATCGAAACTGGATTGATATCAGCAGCATCTAAAGTAAACCAACCAATTAAACCACTATAGATTCCTTTCACATGATGCTTTAGTTCCCCATAGGATTCCTTTAACCAAGGGTGATTAGCTAAATGATCAGGAAATTCTAAACTATCCGCAATTTCATCCGGTTTCAAACCTTTATTTATCCCTCGAACAGCGTGGGCATAAATAAAAGCCATCCCGTCCCTATAATTCGTCGCCAGTTGATAGCTTTCCTCTTTTGTTCTTCTTGCATTACCATGCTCAGGAATAAGATACTGAGGATTAAGCTCACGAATGATATCAATTCCTTTTATCCAACCTTTAGGATCACGATAAGGCTGACCGCGTAAAGTATACATATTAGGGAAAACATTCCAAATGCTATTTGTAATTACCGTATCATAATTTGGTAACCATAATGTTAAAGAGTCGTAAGTGTCTGACGGCGTATAGAAGAATTGCATTTCTACCCCATCTATGTTCATTTTTTCTCCATCCTGAACACCATAGGTTGGCTCAATATATCCCGCTTTTGAACCTCCTTCTGCCCCACTTCCAAAATGAGCATCCGGTCCCGTACTTGGTAAGTAGGAGCCAAAGTGCATTGCACCATTTCTTGTTGCGGCTGGATCAAGTTCAATGGCTGAATTAGTTCTATTTTTATGAACATCCGGATGAGAAAGGACCTGAATCTCTTTTCCTTCTTCCCCTTCAGGAACAAATGCCTTTGCTCCCATGGTATAGTGGTTATGCGAATAAATGATAGCTTTAACCGGCTTATTCGTTATCTCACGAAGTGCTTGATATTTGCGCTTACCTGCCTCCATATGGCCACCTGTATCCCAAACAATAACTCCTTCTTTCCCCTCGATAATAACCGTATTATCAAGGGAGAAACGTTTTAACATAGTAATACCATCTCTGATTTCATCAATTTTAGGTTCGCGCTTTGGAAAGGCAAGTCCTTCATTGACGATTGCTCCATTAGCCAGCGTAGCCGTTTTTACTTCCCCACCCATATATGGTGAATTTTCTTCTTTAATTTGGTTTTGTATTTTATTAGTCATGTTTCATTTCCCCTTTTATAGTTGCTATAGCTGTTCTTTATACCTATTCAGATTATAAGTAGACCTTATTTCATTTCCGCAAACCTGGGTAATCGCTTTCATTTATGCTTATGCCAAGTGAATTAATTTAAACTGATTTTATCAAATTTCTCATAAACATGTTTATGCCTTAAAATTTATGAATGGGGTATAACTATACCGAATGATCCCTTGGCCTAATTATGCACGAAAGAGTCCTTTACCATACGCGAGAATATTTTAATAGCAGGTTTTTCAAAGTTTAGCGGTTTTTTTACGCACCACAGCGGTCTCGAAATTGTTAGATCGGCAATTGGTACTTTAATTAAAAGACCGTTATCTATTTCCTGCTTTACGCTATAATAAGAAGCAAATCCATATCCTAAGCCTGACCTAACAGCACTTTTTATAGCCTGTGTCGTATTTAGTTCCATATAAGAAAATATATCTTTTAATACCCCTTTTTTTTCAAGATGCTCAGCTATGATTTTCCTCGTTCCTGAATTTTTTTCTCGGGCAATCAACTTTTCATTTTTCAGTTCATTTGTCAAAACATGGGGGACGGTTGACCATGGATGCGTGCTTCCAACAATCAATATCACTTCATCATATGCAATAGCTTCCTTGATTAAATTATTATTAACCACTTCTCCTTCCACAAAGGCTACATCAATTTCTTTATCATCCAATTTCTCTAATATATTCGGAGTGTTTTCTATGAATAATTGTACGGTACCAGCATCTTCAAGTTGCGTATTGCCTATATAATCACTGATGACCGATGGAAGAAAATATTCTCCTAACGTAAATGATGCTCCGACCTTTAATTGTGACTGTACTTTTTCGTTCTTGTATCTTACAGCTTCTCTGGAATTATGATACTCATGTATTATCGCCTTTGCATGTGGATAAAGAGTCTTACCCACTTCTGTTAATGATATGCTCCCTTTTTCCCTGTTAAATAGTAACGCACCGTATTCTTCTTCTAAATATCGAATGCTTTTGGTAGCGGATGGTTGTGAAAGGTAGTTTCGTCTGGCTGCGCCGCTGATACTCCCTTCTTCCACTATGCAGCAAAATAATTCCAATAATTTTAAATTCACTACATTCAACTCCCTTTAAACTAACAAGGTTATGCCAATTAGAATTACAATTACAGCTAACATTCTAGTAATAGTTGAAGCAGTTAATCGTTTTGAAATCAAGGCCCCAACTTGCGATCCAATTAATACCCCTATACCACTCCATAGTAATATTTCCCAGTCAATGTCTTCGCGTATTATGGGAGCAGCTAAACCTACTAAGGAATAGATTGATAAGGCATAAATAGATGTTGCTGTTGCCTTATGCATATTTAATTGAAAAAGATACACTAGAATTGGAACAAGTAACCATCCCCCACCAATTCCAAAAAATGAAGATACAACACCAATCATTATACCTACCGCTAAAGTTAGCCAAATCTTTCTACTTTTTTGTTCTTTAGCTGCTGCTGTTTCTTGTTGAAACTCCTCTGTATCCATTGAGATCTCAGGGGTTTTTTTAATGGATAAAAAAAGTCCGAGTCCAACAAGCAATACGGAAAAAGCATAATAAAACGTTTGTTCATTTACAACGTTAACCAGCCAATTTCCCAAAAGTGTTCCCGGAATAGCAGCTAAACCTAAAAATGTACCTTCATACAACTGCACTCTTTGCTGTTTTAAATAAGGATACAAACCAGAAACGCTATTAAGGAACACAATTGCTAATCCTGTACCGGCAGCCATTTGAGGAGAAATATTATAAAAGAGCAAAAGCATTGGCACAAGAATAAAACCGCCTCCCGCACCAACAATAATCCCGTAAGCGCTTGCTAAAAAACCAAGGACTATGAGTAAAATAAACATGCCAGTTCCCTACTTTTTGTATTGTTGTTTTAATTATTTCATAAAAAAGTAGGAAATAGCGTCTCATGATCCAATTGTTATATCCCATAATAAATTAGCATACAGTCATAAATTGCGTGTATTCTATCCCTATGTCCCTATGAAACACAAAGATGTCGAGTTTAAGAGCTTTCTTTCCCGTACTGGATGCCACCCGGCGATACTAACCGATTAGTATGTCAACATTACAATAATGTTTAAAAAAATGCAATAGTAATCGCTATTCATCATTCAATTACGTTCATCCTTTATCTCTGAATTATGTTATAATAACTATCACTAAGACCATAACAAGGTGGCATAAGGATGCAACCCAAAATACTGAAACGAATCCCACTCGATCAGCTTATGGACCTCAAGATAGATTTTGCTTTCAAACAACTTTTTGGCAACGAAAAGAACAAACACATTACAGTTGTTTTCTTGAATGCCATTTTGCAAAAAACAGGCAGAGATCGCATCAAAGATATTACATTCGCAAACACGGAAGCAGGCGGAGAATACGCCGATGATAAACAGTCCAGGTTGGATTTGTTAGTGACCACAGATTCCGGTGAATCTGTTAATGTAGAGATTCAATTTACAAATAAGTATGACATGATTAAACGTTCGATTTATTATTGGGCAGGGATTTATCGTGATCCCTTGGAAAAAAATATGAACTACAAACAATTGCGCCCGGTAATCGCCATTAATATTCTCAATTTTGATTTATTTGACGTAACCCAGCGCTTCCATACTACGTACCATTTATATGAAGACGAGGCAAAATTCCAATTAACCGATGTCATGGAATTTCATTTTATCGAAATGACCAAACTAATCAAAGATTGGAAAGCTAACAAACTCGACCCATGGAATGATGTCCTTGCCAGATGGCTGCTAATGCTCGGAATGGTTGATCACCGAAACCACAAAGTCTATGATGACATCTACAAGGAACTGGAGGAGATTGCAATGAAAGATGACACATTACACAGCGCTTTCCAAAACTGGGAGGAGCTTAGTTCAACAAAAGAACAACGCGTAGCCTACGAAGGACGCGCAAGACAAATTATGGATGAGGAAGCCGCTCGGCGTGAAGCAGAACTTGAAAAAAAAGAAGCGAGGGAAGAAGGAAGGAAAGAAGGCGAAGAAAAAGGTGAGAAGAAGACGAAAGAAGCTAATGCCCGTAGACTTTTAGCAATGGGAATGGACATTGACGATATAGCCAAAGGCACAGAACTTGATGTGGAAACAGTCAAGCGAATTCAGCGGGAAATGAACAATGATCTTTAACACCCAAGTCACAACCAAAGGGCGTGTATAATACAGCGTCTGAAACGAAACAGCCAATAACCCTGCCTATATGGGGTTATGGCTGTTTTATCGTCAATTTAGCTACAGAAGTCTAAACTATACGCCCGGTAATCGCCATTAATATTCTCAATTTTGATTTATTTGACGTAACCCAGCGCTTCCATACTACGTACCATTTATATGAAGACGAGGCAAAATTCCAATTAACCGATGTCATGGAATTTCATTTTATCGAAATGACCAAACTAATCAAAGATTGGAAAGCTAACAAACTCGACCCATGGAATGATGTCCTTGCCAGATGGCTGCTAATGCTCGGAATGGTTGATCACCGAAACCACAAAGTCTATGATGACATCTACAAGGAACTGGAGGAGATTGCAATGAAAGACGACACATTACACAGCGCTTTCCAAAACTGGGAGGAGCTTAGTTCAACAAAAGAACAACGCGTAGCCTACGAAGGACGCACAAGACAAATTATGGATGAGGAAGCCACTCGGCGTGAAGCAGAACTCGAAAAAAAAGAAGCGAGGGAAGAAGGAGAAAAAAGAGGTGAGAAAAAGGCAAAAGAAGCGAATGCCCGTAGATTTTTAGCAATGGGAATGGACATTAACGATGTAGCGAAAGGCACAGAGCTTGATGTGGAAACAGTCAAGCGAATTCAGCAGGAAATGAACAGTGATCTTTAACATCCAAGTCACGTGTATGCATCGTATGAATTGACAAAACGAAACAGCCAATAACCCTGGCAGCATGGTGGTCATGGCTGTTTTATCGTCAATCTAATGCTCACCCTCACGTTCATACAAATGTTCTTCCAACTCCTTCCTAATCCTTGTTGGAATAGGCTCTGGTTTCTGTTCTTCCTTATTATAGTTTACATAAATCGCTTTTCCTCGGGCGCAAATCGTGCCGCTTTGATGAATCTCTTCATATAATTCCAGGCTTGATTTCCCGATCCGCTTTACCCAGGTGTACACGTCAACATTTGTTCCGAAATAAATCTGGCTTACATAATCAATCGATGTATGGAGGATAATCATTCGCCAGTCTGCAAATGAATCATCCGGTGTGAACAATTTAAAAATTGGATTCCGTGCTGCTTCCAGCCAGACGGGTAAGGTGGTGTTATTGATATGGCCAACGCCGTCTGTTTCAGACACTCTGGGTTCTATGATTGTTTTGTACATCTTTATAACCATTCCTTTCTCAGTGCCCTCAAGGGGTTGGCTCATTGCATAGGAGACAACAAATAGTTATTCACCAAATTTTAATTCACCCTCAAAAGCAGATCTATATCGATCCCGAATATCATCCTGAGTAAATGGCATGGGACTTCGATCTAGTAATCTTTTCTGTTTAATGCCTTCTTCCGCGAGCAAGTCCAAATCATTTTCTTTAACACCAAATGAATGTAATTTGCTCGGAATACCAACATCTTTCACGATATTTCTCAATTCACGAACGGCGGCGATGGCTGCTTCACGTTTACTCGTATATTCTGTATTTATCCCTAATTTTTCGGCCATGACAGTCATTTTATCAATGCATGACGGCCAAATATAATCGTATATATATGGAAGCAGTACTGCGTTTGCTTCCCCATGTGGAATTTTATAAACGCCTCCTAATGGATAGGCAAGTGCATGGACGCCGGCCACCCCGGCGTTATAAAAACTTAAACCGGCAATCATGCTTCCCCACGCCATATTACTGCGTGCTTCTATATTTCCCCCATTCCATACAGCAGTACGAATGCTGGAAGAAATACGCTCAATCGCATCTAATGCCAGCGCATCGGTTAGAGGTGTCGCGTTAACAGACGTTAATGATTCAACCGCGTGGGTGAGTGCATCAACGCCGGTAGCAGCTGTGATTTTCGGTGGGACCGTATAGGTCAATTCAGGATCCACCACTGCCACATCAGCAATTAAATATTCATGCGTGAGGACATCTTTCGTATTTTCTAAAGAAAAAACCGCAATATCGGTTACTTCTGCGCCAGTACCGGATGTTGTGGGAATGAGTATTTTCGGTAAACCCTTCGCTTTGATTGATTTTGTGCCGGATAGATTTAAATAATCTTCCACGTTCCCTTCATGGTCCTTTAATACTGCGGCGGCCTTTGCAATATCAAGAGAACTCCCCCCACCAATTCCAATGACAAGATCGGCATCAAATGCCTTTACCGCCTGTAAAGCTTTATTGCCTATATCTAACGGAGGTTCCGGTACAAGCTCTGAATAAACTTGATACTCTACTCCCTGCTCTTGTAGGTGCGTTTCAAGTTTTTGAACAACACCTGCATCAATAACACCCGGATCGGCGTATACCATTACTTTTTTGGCATTAAAAGAATGAATGAGCGACGGAACCTTTCGGATCCCCCCTTCCCCTGATACAAGTTTTAGAGGGGATACAAAAGAATGAGACATAATAACAGCTCCTCGAGTGTTTTATCATGATAATTCGCCAATGTCGACGGTTTTCTGTAACCGAGTGACGATAGATGACGACCTCCACTTCGGAGGGATACTGATCATTTAGTTAGATGATGTAAATATGAATGACTGACGATACACATATACATTTTTAAAAGGAAAACCCATATACCGGCTAATGGTACATATGGGTTTTTCCTACTAGAGAGTTTTGGTTCTATATTCCTGATAAGGACTGTTCCAACGGTGTGTAATACATCGTGTGAACTGATAAAACAAAGCAGCCAATAAAGATCATACAATATTAAAACCCAGGTTACCCGCTCCCTACTGTAATTTCCCCTATCTCCTCGATCGTTTGCGGGTTAACTAGTAAATCTAAATCACCGGGGTCTTCCTTTAAGTAAGCTTTCCGGATCGTTCGGTGTTTAATTTTTTCATTTTTTGTTTTGGGGAGATCGGATATCGCGTGAATTGCCTTTGGACTTAGAGCCTTTCCAAGACGATTGCTAATCATCTCCATGAGTTCGTCCATTAGAGCTTTTGTCGCTTCATTGCCTTGATTGAGCACGACAAAACAAACGGGGGCTTCTCCCTTCACGGCGTCCGGTACGCCAATAACGGCTGATTCAAGGACAGCGGGGTGATCCACAATAATGGATTCCACTTCTGCCGGTCCTAAACGTTTGCCGGCTATATTCATCGTATCGTCAGATCGACCGAAAATCGTCCAATAGCCATCTTCATCTTGAATCACGGCATCGCCATGAACCCACGTATTCTCCCATTTTTGCCAGTAGGTTTCTTCATATCTCTCCGGATCCTGCCAGAACCCATCGGTCATGCCTAACCACGGCTGTCTTAGTACCAGTTCCCCGGTTTCGTTCACTACAGGCTCCCCTGATGAGTTATAGACTTGCGCATCCATCCCGAACGCTCGTGCATTAAAATTGGCTGGTGCTATCGGCTTGAGGGATATGTTCGTCAATATCACCCCGCCGATTTCTGTTCCACCGGAAAAGTTTATGATAGGGAATCGTTTGTTGATCACTTTTTCATACAGCCAGTGCCATGGTTCCGGGTTCCAAGGCTCTCCTGTCGACCCAATAGCCATTAAGCTTGAAAGATCATGTCTTTTCACAGGCTCTTCACCGTACTGCATGAGGGAACGAATCAACGTCGGAGCAATCCCTAGATAGGTAACCTGATGGCGATCGATTAATTCCCATAGACGGTCAATGCCCGGTTTTGTAGGGGATCCTTCATATAGGAGCATCGTTGAGGCACTCAGCAGACTGCCAAAAACATGGGAAGGCCCCATTATCCAACCCATATCCGTTATCCAGAAATTCACGCCGCCACTGCCTCCCGGTTGCCGATCGCCATTGCCGAAAGCTCCTTTTACTGCATATGGGCCATGATTATGAACCGTACCTTTCGGTCGGCCAGTCGTCCCTGATGTATAAATCACCATGCAAGGATCCATGCTGTCCATTGGTTCCGCCTCAAAATGCTCTATGCCACTTTCTAGTTCGACCCATTCCATATCTCTATTCTCCATCCAAGGGATATCTCTGCCCATCCTTGTCACTACAACGACTTTTTCCACACAAGAAACCATTGAAGCAGCTTCATCCACCACTTCTTTCACCGGAAATACGTTTCCTGATCTTAAATACCCGTCTACTGTGATAAGCATTTTTGCCTGGGAATGATCAAGCCTTTTAGCGATTGGATCTGCACCAAAACCTGAAAAACTGGGCACAAAAATAGCACCTAATTTAATGATCGCAAGAACGGCAACGACCATCTCGGGAATCATCGGCATTTGGATGACAATTCTGTCACCCTTAGAAATGCCCTGTTGTTTTAAGCCGTTAGCAACTTGATTCACCCAGTCGTTCAATTCGGCATACGTATATGTCTCACGCTTATAATCTTCCCGTTCCCAGATGATAGCGGGGCGATTAGCGATTTCGGGATCTTTAACCCATCGCTCCAGACAATTGTGTGCGACATTCAATTTTCCGCCGACAAACCAAGATGGCCATGCCATTCCTTTCCTAAAATCCACAACTTGCTGATAGGGTTGGAACCATTCAATACCGGTTCTCTTTTCTGCTTCTCCCCAAAACCACGAGATATCCCGAATCGAAGCTTCATATAACGCTTCATAGCTTTCAAACCCGAGTTCTTTGATCCACTCGTAAAGCGGCGACTGTTGCATTGTTTCCTCAGTTGGAAACCATACGGGGTTCACACTCATTTTATTACCTCACTCATCTAAAAGCTCCTGTAAAGAAAAGACTTGAACAGCATTAATGACTGCTCAAGCACCTTTTTCCATCCAAAATCATTCACCCACATTCACAACCAATTTCCCGTACGTCTTCCGATCCGCCAACAAATTTAACGCGTGTGGTACTTCTTCAAAGCGATACTGCTCATAAATCAACGGCTTGATTTTGCCTTCTTCATACATGGAACAAAGGGTTTTGTGGATATTTACCATTTCCTGTTCGTAAAGCCTGGCAAAATAACCCCAGTGAACGCCGACGATCGAGTAGTTTTTCACCAATGCGTGGTTGGCGGGGGCTTCAGGTATTCTTCCCCCTGCAAAGCCGATGACGAGTAGGCGGCCGGCGAAGGCAATGCATTTTCGTGAGCGATCAAAGGTGTCACTGCCGACGGGGTCGAAGATAACATCAGCCCCGCGGCCATCTGTTTCTTTTTTTACAGTGTCGACGAAATCTTCCGCTCTGTAATCGATGGCGATGTCGGCGCCTAGATCTTTGCATACTTGTACTTTCTCCGAGCCGCCTGCTGTTGCAATGATGCGTGCGCCGGCGGCTTTCCCTAGTTCAATCGCGGCTGAACCTACGCCGCCGGACCCGGCGTGAACGAGCAAAACTTCACCCTCTTTGATGTTTCCGCGATCGTGCAGGGCATAATAAGCGGTTTGATACGTGATGTACATGGCGGCCGCTTCCTCAAAGGGCATCGATTCCGGGACGCTGAAAACGGAGGCTTCCGGGACCGAGACCCATTCCGCGAAACCGCCGGCGGGCATCGCAGGTCTCGCCAATACTTTTTGCCCGACTTGAAAAGCACTTCCGTCATCGGCTGCTTCTACCGTTCCCGCGATTTCCGCGCCCGGTGTAAACGGGAGCGGTGGTTTTTCTTGGTATTTCCCTTGGCATAATAGGATATCGAAAAAATTTAATGCTGCTGTTTGTGTTTTAATGAGCACCTGTCCTTCTTCCCGAGCAGGTTTTTCGACCTCTTCCAAAGCCAGTGCCTGATCGGGATCCGCGAGTTCTTTTACTTGCCACGCGCGCATTCATTCCACTCCTTTTTTTATCGTTTAAACGCTGCCGCGCCGTCGTCCACGTAATGCACATGGGCATTCAGAAACGAGGCATCGTCGCTTGCCAAAAATGTCACCAGTTTCGCGACTTCTTCCGGCTTTCCAGCTTTGCGTCGCATTTGTGCTTTTTCAATTTTGCCCCATACTTCCGGGTTCTTTTTCCATTCAGATACGATTTCGGTTTCAATAAGCCCCGGTGCAATGGCCGTTACCCGAATGTTATGCCGGGCCAAGTCTAAAGCTGCCGACTTCGTCATGGAGACAACGGCGCCTTTGCTTGCATGGTAGGCGAAGCGATTTCGATCCGCGATATACGCGTAGATGGAGGCAGTGTTAACGATGACACCCCCATTTTCCTTCATGGCGCCCGCTGCCGCTTTAATGCCATAAAAAACTCCATTTTGGTTCACATTCACGACATCTTGGTAGTCATCGATGGGCATGTCCATTACGCTGTGGGGCGGGCTGTTAATGCCGGCATTGTTATGCATAATGTCCAGTTTGCCGAAGTGCGCCACCGCTTGATTGACGAGGTTTTTCATGCTTTCATAATCCGCGACGTTTACCTTGACAAAATGTGCGTCGCCGCCGTCTTTTTCAATGTCCGCGGCGGTCGCTTCCCCGGATGGTCCGTCAATATCACCGACGATCACCTTAGCTCCTTCGCGGGCAAATTCCTTCGCCGTCGCGCGACCGATGCCGGAGCCGGCGCCGGTCACGATCGCTGTTTTTCCTTCCAATCTCATCTCGCAATCCTCCTATTTTGCCGTCCCGCCGCCATCTAGAACGATCGTTTGGCCGGTCATAAATAACGCTGCCCGCGATGCCATATAGACGATCGTTCCGCGCATATCATCCGCTTCCCCGAGCCGTTGCAAAGGGACGTTCGCGATCATTTGATCTTTGATCGGTTCGATGACGTCTTTGCTCATTTTCGTCGGGATAAAGCCGGGGGCGATAGCGTTGACGGTAATGCCGTGCCGCGCCCAGTTGATGGCCAAATCTTTCGTAAAGGTGAGCACGCCGCCTTTGCTCGCGTTGTAACCGATCGCCTGCATTACTTCGGGATTTGAACCTTTCAGTCCCGCGACGGACGCGATATTGATGATGCGTCCTTGCGTGTTAGTTTCGATCATTTTTCTTCCGACAGCCTGAGACATGATGAAGGTGCCGACGAGATTGACGTTGACGACTTTTTGGAATTTGTCGACCGGCATATCTTCAGGGTTAAAACCGCCCCACGACGTGCCGCTGTTATTGACCAAAATCTCAATACTGCCAAAATGGTCCATCGTCGCGTCTACGACCTGCTGAACGTCGTCCTCGTCGGTGACGTCACAACGAAAAGCTAAGGCATTGCCTCCTTTGTCGTTGATCCGGTCTCTCACTTCGATGCATGCCTCTTCTTTCCGGGAACATAATACAACATTCGCGCCCGCGTCGGTGAGCGCTTCCGCCATCCATTCGCCAAGGCCCCGGCCGCCGCCGGTGATGATCGCGGTTTGGCTGCTTATGTCAAATAAATCCATTGTCGTCATTGAAAGGCCCCCAAATTATTGGTATTTTTTCAGTTCCAAACGCCCGATCGTGCGGCGGTGCACTTCGTCGGGGCCGTCCGCGAGACGGAGCGTGCGCGCTGATGCCCATGATTTGGCAAGTGAAAAGTCTTCAGTCACTCCACCGCCGCCATGGGCTTGAATGGCACGATCAATGACGCGTAGGGCCATGTTCGGCGCGACGACCTTGATCATGGCTATTTCCGTGCGGCCTTCTTTATTGCCGACGGTATCCATCATGTAAGCAGCTTTCATCGTGAGTAGTCGCGCTTGTTCGATTTCGACGCGGGAATCGGCGATCCATTCCTGAATGACACCCTGCTCGGAGAGCTGTTTACCAAATGTGGAGCGGTCTTGGACGCGTTCACACATCGCTTCAAGCGATTTTTCCGCTACGCCGATAAGGCGCATGCAGTGGTGAATTCGCCCCGGTCCCAAGCGACCTTGGGCAATCGCGAAACCTTTGCCTTCGTCCCAGAGAATATTCGAAGCCGGGACGCGAACGTTATCGAATTCCACTTCCCCGTGTCCTTCGGGAGCATCATCATAGCCGAAGACCGGCAAGTGTCGGCGGACCGTAACGCCAGGCGTGTCTCTCGGCACTAAAATCATCGACTGTTGTGTATATTTCGGCCCATCCGGATCGGTTTTCCCCATCACGATCATGATTTCACAACGCGGGTCCATGATGCCCGACGTCCACCATTTGCGACCGTTGATGACATACTCGTCGCCGTCGCTCTTGATGTGCGTTTCGATGTTTGTAGCATCAGACGAAGCAACGTTCGGCTCGGTCATCGCGAACGCGGAGCGGATCTTTCCTTCCAAAAGCGGTTCGAGCCATTGTTTCTTTTGCTCCTCCGACCCGTAACGGACGAGCGTTTCCATATTGCCGGTATCCGGCGCCGAGCAATTGAACACTTCCGGCGCGATCGACGAACGTCCCATGATCTCGCATAACGGCGCGTATTCGACGTTCGTGAGTCCTGCGCCATATTCACTTTCCGGCAAGAATAGATTCCATAAGCTTGCTTCTTTTGCTTTTGCCTTCATTTCTTCCATAATTGGTGGTGACTGCCAACGCGTCGACTGTTGACTTAATTGTTCTTCAAACACTTTTTCATTCGGGTCAATTTCCTTTTCCTTGAACTCACGCACCCGCTTCTGCAAATCTTTCACTTTTTCCGACAAACCGAAATCCATATAATTCACCCCTCATTTAATATATGCCAAGCGTACTTGATTAAATTTGTCGCTCTGTCGCCATAAGTTCTAAACCGTTCATCTTCCGTTTGTCCGTTTTTCCAGCGAAAATAAATTTGTTGAACAATCACGCCTAATTTGAAGTAAGCAAAAATTTGATAAAAATGAAGCGAAGAACAATCCCGCCCGCTTTTTTCGGCGTACCGATCAATCAGTTCCCGGCGGCTTAAAAACCCGTGGTGCTTCGTGATTGTTTGCGGCGGAGCCTGTAATAACGCCGAGTCATCCGCTTGCACCCAATAACTAAGAACAACCCCAAGGTCAAAGAGCGGGTCCCCAATCGTTGCCATTTCCCAATCAACGACCGCTTCAACTTGACGCAAATCGTTTGAGAATAATAGATTGTTAAACTTGAAATCGTTATGAATCACTGTCGTCTCCCCGTCCGCCGGAATATTGTCCACGAACCATTTTTTCAGTTTTTCATATTCGGGAATATCCTCGGTTTTGGCACGTTCATAACGTTTCAGCCAACCGTGAACCTGGCGTTCCATGAACCCTTTCGGACGTCCGAACGTATGAAGGCCGGCGGCTTCTGCGTCTACTTGGTGTAAGTCGGCCAACGTATCGATAAATGTGTAGGAGAGTTCCCGACATAATGCTTCCGTTACCTGTACCCCTTCGGGAAACGATTGATCAATGACGACGCCTTGTTTTCGTTCCATGACGTAAAACGTGGCATCCATGACGGAATCATCTTCCCCGAGTACATATGGTTTTGGAGCCAGCGGGAAGACAGGGTTGAGACGAGAAAGGATCCCGTACTCCCGTTTCATATCATGAGCTTTCGGAGGGAGCGGACCGAAAGGCGGGCGGCGCAAGACCCCTTGCCACTCCCCGCAAGATAAAAGATACGTCAAGTTGGACGCTCCGGCGTAATATTGCTCGACTTGCAAAGGTTCATCTTTGGGAATGTCATCCAGATGTTTGTCCAAAAATGTTTTTACTTTCGCTATGTCCAGTTCTTCTCCGCTGCGCACAGATTGGCTCATTTTGTTTCACCCCCGATGGACGTAAATCCTAATTCAACTCCGTTATGAAGCTCGACAATTGACGATGAGGTCCCCACGTCTACCACGAACTCGAAGAGCTCATCCAACCCCAGTTTCCCGAAATTACGCCCAACGCGTCCTTGTGCCACAAGTTGCGCGACATGATCGGGATCAAAACGTTGGTGTCGCGCATACACAGCGGCATCATTCAGATGGGCATTCCCAACGTTAAGCTGTGAAAGGATAAGGTTTGCACATACATAATCCTCCAGAGAAAATTGACCGAGCGAGCCTGCACAGATGATGATAACTTCTTCCGGAGCTTTCCGGTTAATATGATCCGCGATCGCATATGCGTTTCGCAAATTTCCCAATAGCAACGTGTCCGCATCTTTTGCTTTCATAATTGCCCGTGTGCCATTGGACGATAAAAAGACAATATCATGGTCTTTGATGCGTTCAGGCGTGTACTCGTCCGGCAAATGGGCCATATCAAACCCCTCAACAGGCTGGCCGCCAAGTTCTCCGCCGGTAAGGACGGATGAGTGATCGAGTTTTGTTTTTAATTGTTGCGCTTCTTCGACGCTTGAAACGGGAAAAATACGCCGGGCACCCCGTTCCATAATGGTGACGAGTGTCGTTGTCGCGAGAAGCACATCAATCACAACTACCGTCGCGCCCTGCAAGCTTTCTTGTTTAATTTCTTCTGTCGATAACCATAAACGGCATTTTTCCATGTTGAATGCTTTCACCACCTTTTCGAAGTTAGGCTAAGAGCGGATCTTTCCTTTGGGGGACGAGAACGGGGTTCGCGTCTCCCTAGTGCAACGTGGCTGAATCGCTCAATCACACTTGAAACCTTCTAATGATTGGTTCGGTTCGTTTATGCCTATTGGCGGTTTCCTTCCGGCTTTCGAAGATTATTTTAAATCACTAACGAGAGCGAGCTTTGGCGACCTAACTCCTGCTTTTGGAGGTCGTTAGGTCTTCAACGGGAGCTTTTGACGACCTAACCCCGGCTTTCGGAAGTCATTAGGTCGTCAACGACATCTTTTGGCGACCTAACTCTGGTTTTCGGAAGTCGTTAGGTCCTCAAAACAGTTAGTCTCATATCGGGGCGGAAACGGTGTGATCACTTATTTCAGCCGTTCTGCACTAGATGTCAATCAAATATATGACCTCATCCTATAATCTTCCAACATCAGAATAAAGCGTTTTCAAACCTGCTGGAAGAAAGAGGGGCACCATGCATTTTATTAGCCCCTCTTTGTTTTTCCTAGTAAGTCTTGAAAACGACCTTTCCTTTCAAAACATCTTCCTCTTTTTGATTTTTCGCGTTCACATTAAACGTGATTTTCCCTTCGGTTTGCTCGCTCACTTCCGCGTGCAAAGAAATTACGTCATCCAAAAAAACCATGCCGCGAAAACGGATTTGATACGTTTCGATGAACCCTTCTTCGTAGTAAGGGGTGAAGAGTTTAGACAGGTTGCCCATCGTCCACATGCCGTGGGCGATGATGCCGGGCAACCCCGCTTTTTCAGCTTCTCCATCAATCGTATGGATCGGGTTATAATCGCCGGATGCGCCGGCGTACTTGATTAAGTCGAGCCGTGTTACCGGAGGCAACGTAATCGACGTCAACGTATCGCCGGTCTGTTTTTCTGCAATCGCGCTCATGCCTCCATCCCCTTTCTGACCGCTTCGGTAATAATCACGACTTGTTCAGCGCGGAAAACAAGCGTCCCCTCGCTGTCCTCGCCTTTTCCTTCGAGGCTGAGAATGCCCATCGTGCCGCTTTTGCCTGCTTTTTCTTTGTAATCTTTCACTTCCGTCCAGCAATGGATGTCTTCGCCGACGAGAAGGGGACGTTCATAATGATAGATTTGCTCGCCGTGAATGAGTCCTTTGCTCGGCAAGTTCAAACCGGTAATTTCCCCGTAATCAAACACGCGCGGAAACGTCGGCGGCGCGATGTTGTCCCCGTAGCGGGACGCCTTCCCAGCTTCTTCATCGACGAAAATCGGGTGCGCGTCGCCGATCGAATCGGCGAATTTGCGCACGGCGCCCCGTTCGACCGTATTTCTCACCTTATTTGATCCCTTTCCGATTGCCTCTTCAAACATGAGCTCAACCCTCCTTTAATCTTTCGGTCCGCCGGCGACATAGATGACTTGCCCGCTCACGAACGACGAACGTTCATCGGCGAAGAATGCCACCGCGTTCGCGATATCTTCCGCTTTGCCGCTTTTGCGCACCGGAATTTCCGCGACACGTGCCTCCACCATTTTTTCAAAAGGAACGCCAATGCGCTCGGCCGTCGCCTTCGTCATGTCGGTTTCAATGAAACCGGGGGCGATGCAGTTCGCCGTGATGCCGAACTTCCCAAGTTCAATCGCCAGCGTTTTCGTGAATCCTTGCAAACCTGCTTTCGCCGTCGAATAGTTGGCTTGGCCGCGATTCCCGAGCGCTGATGTCGATGATAGATTAATAATGCGCCCGTATTTTTGCTCGACCATGTACCCTTGCGCCACGCTCGCGGCATTGAACGAGCCTTTAAGGTGAACATCCATCACCGTTTGCCAATCGTCTTCGCTCATTTTAAAAAGCATGTTGTCGCGGATGACACCGGCATTGTTCACGAGAATATCGATGGAACCGTACGCGTCATGCGCTTCTTTCATCGCCGTTTCCACTTCGGCACGATTCGTGACGTCTGCTTTAATGGCTAAAACATCTTGACCGGAAAAGTAATCCCGCACCTCTGCCAGCGCCTCTTCATTGACATCGATGAGGGCCACTTTCGCGCCGTCATTGACGAGACGCTCGACGATTCCGCGCCCGATGCCTCGGCTTCCTCCGGTTACAAATGCTGTTCGTCCTGAAAAATGTGTCATATCTTCCACTCCTATCCTAGATTTAATTATATTTTACATGAAAAATAGAACCGCACCAAACACGTGGCAACAACTTAGATGTGTTGCCCGAGTTTAACGTTTCCTTTTAATAGGTTACGAGAAATGATCAGGCGTTGGATTTCGTCGGTGCCGTCATAGATTCTCCAAAGCCGGGCTTCCCGGTACCAGCGTTCAATGGGAAGTTCTTTTGTGTAGCCCATCCCGCCGTGGATTTGCATCACACGGTCAATAATGTCATTTCCTTTCGTCGCTCCATACAATTTTGCCATCGACGCATAGTGGCGATTGTCTTCGCCGTTGTCCAAGCTGAAAGCGGCATTGAGCACCAACCATTTGGCTGCTTCAAGTTCAACCGCGGAGTCCGCAATTTGCCACTGGATCGCCTGGCGCGTCGATATCGGTTTTCCGAATGTCTCCCTTTCTTGGGAATACTCGATCGCCATATTAAGCAAACGTTCGGCCGATCCGACCGCGCGCGCCCCAACAATCCAGCGGGCGAAGCCGATCCATTCAAGCCCGAGGTCATAACCGCGATGCAACTCGCCGAGAATGTTTTCTTCCGGGACGCGCACTTGGTCGAAAATAAGCGCCGCCGGTCCCCATTCGCCCATCGTGTCAATGTATTCGGATTTCCAGCCCATCTCCCGTTCCACGATGAAACAGGTCGTGCCGTCCCGACCGTTTGCCGCGTGCGCTTCTTTGTCCGTAATCGCGATCACCATGACAAAGTCGGCTTCATTGCCGCCGGTAATGAACGTTTTCTCGCCGTTCAGCACCCATTCATCACCGTCTTTTTCCGCGGTCATTTTAATGTTTTGCGTGTCAGACCCGGCGCCGGGTTCCGTCATGGCAAAGCAAGATCGTTTCTCACCGCTGATCGTCGGGAGCAAGTATTTTTCCTTTTGTTCTTCGTTGCCGTAATACAAAATATTGTCGGCGGAACCGCCGAACGTGAACGGGACGAACGTCTTCGACACTTCCATCATGACGATCGCGTACATGACTTGGCCGAGGTCAGCGCCGCCATATTCTTCCGGCGTATTGATGCCCCAGAAACCGGCGTCTTTCGCTTTTTGTTGCAGTTCGCGGATTTTTCCTTCCGGAAGGCTCGGTTTTCCTTCCCGTTCATTGCGCAAGACATCATTCTCCAACGGCATCAGTTCTTTTTCTACGAATTTGCGGATCGTTGTTTGGACCATTTTTTGTTCTTCGGTTAAGCGTAAATCCATCGGTTTCATCTCCTACATGTAAATTTTATCTGGCACTTTTGGCATTTAATCTGTCATTTCCGGTGCATATTCTGTCACTTTTGAGTCGGATTCTGTCATTTTCGCCACAGAATCTGTCACTTAATCTCTTTCCACAGCAAGCGCGATGCCTTGGCCGCCACCAATGCAGGCGGTAACTAGGCCTTTCTTCTCCCCGCGGCGCTCGAGTTCATAGCATAATTTTGTTACGAGCATGCCCCCGGTGGCTGCAATCGGGTGGCCATGGGCGATCGCTCCCCCGTTCACGTTGACTTTGTCCATGTCAAAGGAAAGTTCCCGATCACACGCGAGCACTTGAGAGGCAAATGCTTCGTTAATCTCGATTAAATCAAAATTGTCGAGTTTGTCACCGGTTTTTTCCAACACTTTTTTCACCGCCGGGACGGGGCCGATGCCCATGATGTTCGGGTCCACGCCCGCGACAGCTGATGCCGTAACCCTCGCCAATGGCTTAAGCCCGCGTTTTTTGGCTTCACTCCCGGACATCAACACCAACGCGGAGGCCCCGTCGTTAATTCCCGACGAACTGCCGGCGGTAACGCTGCCGTCTTTTTTAAATACCGGCGGGAGCTTGGCGAGCGATTCTTTCGTCACGTCCGGGCGCGGATGCTCGTCTTCGTCAAAGGTGACCGTTCCTTTTCGTGTCTTCACGTCGATGGGCACGATTTGATCCTTGAAGTACCCTTTGTCGACCGCGTTCGCCATCCGTTCCTGGCTTCGTAAAGCGAAGGCATCCTGCTCGTCACGGCTCACCTCATATTGATCCGCCAAGTTTTCCGCGGTGATGCCCATCGGCGGGTCCCCGATAGCATCGGGCGAGAGCCGGCGATTGATAAACTTCGGCGGGCGCAAGTCATAGGCTCTTTCTTGCACCGCCATAAGGTGGGGGCTGCGCGTCATGCTTTCGGTGCCACCGGCCACAACGACATCGGCGTTGCCCGCGATTATTTTCTCGGCCGCGAGCGCGACACTGTTAATGCCGGAGCCGCATTGGCGATCAATCGTGAGGCCGGGGATGTCGACCGGCAAACCCGCTTCGAGAAGCGAAACACGCGCGATGTTTCCTCCCCCGCTCAAGCAGTTGCCGAAAATGACGTCTTCTATTGCTTCGTGTTCAACATTCGCCCGGCGTAACGCTTCCCCAATCACTTCACCGCCATACACGGCCGGGTCGACGGACGCCAGCGCTCCGCCTTTTTTGGCGATGGCTGTCCGTACGGCAGAAACGATAACGACATCTTCCATTTAAATCATCCTTTTCTCAGTATTTTAAATGTCCCTGTCCCTTTTGCGATCGCTGTGCCTTCCGTATCCATAATCACCCCTTCGACGGTTGCCGACTTGTAGCCGAGTTGCAAAATCGTGGCGCTCGCCGTCAACCGCCCTTTTTTCACCGGAGCCAAGTAGTTGACGTTTAAGGATATGGTCGTGCTCGGCATCCCGGTATGTCGAGCGAGGGCCGCACCGAGGATGTTGTCGAGCATCGTGGCGTGGACGCCGCCGTGGAGGATGCCGTTGCGATTCATGTGTTTCTCGTCGATATCGAGGACGACGGTCACGCCCCCGTCTTCGGCTTCAGTCATCTCAAAGCCGACGTGATTGAAAAAATGGCTTTCGCTTGCTAGTTCCACTTGTGTATGCCCTCATTTCGTTGTCTCGGATGCGATCAGTTCCCTTTTTAGTATTTTGCCGACAGCGGTTTTCGGAAGTTCATTAACAAAAGAAACCAGTTTTGGCACTTTGTAATTCGATAGACTTTCTTTGCAAAAATCGATCAATCCTTCTTCCGTGAGTTCCGCACCTTCGTGTTTTACGACGACGGCTTTGACGGTTTCGCCGCGGTACGGGTCCGGAACGCCGATGACGGCAGCTTCTTGGACGGCCGGGTGGCGGTAGATGACGTCTTCCACTTCAATCGGGTAAACGTTGAAGCCGCTCGCGAGGATAAGGTCTTTTTTTCTGCCGACGATGAAGTAATAACCGTCTTCGTCGATGTTTGCCAAATCGCCTGTATAGAGCCATCCATCCCGAAGCGTCTCTGCGGTTTCTTCCGGCAAGCCGTAATACCCTTTCATGATTTGTGGGCCGCGAATGATGAGCTCACCGACTTCACCGGTCGGTTGTTCTGCTTCCCCGGTGGCAATATCGACGATTTTCGCTTCCGTATTCGGCAATGTGATGCCGATGCTGCCGGTTTTTTGCAATCCATCGACAGGGTTGCGGTGCGTGACCGGCGAGGCTTCGGACAGACCAAACCCTTCAGCGACGTTGGCGCCTGTGATCGCGTTGAATGTATTAATGACTTCAACGGGAAGTGGAGCGGAACCGCTCGTGCAAATGTTCAGGGACGAAACATCAAATGGATGCGCTTGATAATGCTGTAATAATGCCATGTACATCGTCGGCACCCCGGGGAAACTGGTCGGTTTGAGCCGTTCGATGATTTGTACGACTTCCTCGACGTCAAAGCGGGGAACCAAGATGATGTTTCCGCCGCGATAGAGCGTGATGTTCATCGCGCTCGTCATTCCGTAGACGTGGAAGAGCGGCGCAATCGAGAGCACCCGTTCCTGCTCATCACTCTTGATGGCTTGCGTCGCAGCCGATTGCATCGTGTTCGCTACCAGGTTGTAGTGGGTGAGCATCGCGCCCTTCGAGCGTCCCGTCGTGCCGCCCGTGTATTGAATGACGGCCACGTCTTCTTTTGCGTCGATCATTGTCTGCGGCGGTTCGCCATCATCATTTAATAATGAATCAAACTCGCCGGGTCCTTTTAACGAGACTTCGATGGCTGTTTTCACACTGCTTTCATTTTCGATCGCTTGGAAAATCGGCTTTAGGTCGTCCAACATAATGATCGCGCTTACATCTGAATCGTTGAGCACATGCAGCAACTCCGGCGGTTTGTACATCGGATTCACTTGCACAACGATCGCGCCCAGGCTGAGCACCGCAAAATAACTCACGGGGTACTGTGGGCAATTCGGGAGCATGAGCGCGACGCGATCCCCTTTTTGGACCCCGCGTTTGGAGAGTGCGCTCGCCACACGCTGGATGTTGTTGCTCAGTTCTTCATATGTGTACGTGAGCTCCCCGAACGTCATTGCCGTTTTATGGCGATTGTCGCTGAGGCTTTGTTCGAACATTTCGGGAAGCGAAATTTCAGGTATTTCGATATCTGCGTATTTGCTCAGGCTCTCCTGCATTTGTGCTCCTTCCTTTCTAAATGATGGCTCGCTTTTATATATGCAAAAAACATGCCAATACTGGAAGCGTTTTCTATCGGTGGGATACTAACCATTTAGTTAGTTATGCTTGAGTGTTTCAATGCAAAAATGAATGACTTGATTCATTTTTGTATCCTAATGTGTTAGACATGTACGATGACATTTTTTTCACGAATGCTCGTCGGAAACGTTTCTACCTGCGCGTCAGCCGGTTGGTCTGTATCAACGGTCACTTCATAGTTTTTAACATAATAACGATTGGGATCAATAATTGACTTCCCGCTTTTAATATCAAATTCCCATCCATGCCATGGGCAACGGAGAATCTCACCTTCGTTAATCAAGCGAACGTCATCCAAGTTATCGCCGCAAACATACATGCCTTGAACACTTCCCTTACATAGGGGCGCCCCTTTATGAGGGCATATATTTTTTATGGCAAAAAACTCACCTTTAATATTAAAAACGCCTATAGAAATTTTGCCAATTTGAACGATTTTTCTTTTCCCTTCTCGGATTTCACCAACTGTCGCGACAGCATGTTCGGCCATTTGAATCCTCCGTCTTTTGATGGTGATTTTAAGGTAGTTTATAAAATTCCTTTGCATTTTCATAGAAAATACGATTCTTTAGATCTTTGTCCATTTTAGGGAATGTTCTGATCGGTGAATCAAAGTCCCAATGAGGGTAATCACTCGCGTACATCATGACTTCTTTTGCGTTCATCATGTCAAATATTTGTAGAAGATGTTCTTTATTTTCAGGCGAATGTAGGGGTTGGGACGTCACTCGAACATTTTCTCTGACGTATTCACTTGGTCGTTTTTTTACCCATGGCACTTCATTCCTAAGGCCTCGCCATCCTTCATCCAAGCGCCAAAGAAGCGGAGCAAGCCAAGAGGATCCCCCTTCAACAAGCGCAACCTTCAAACCCGGGAAGCGTTCAAAAACGCCCTCTGAAATAAAACTGACGAGATGGGCTTGAACCGAGAATGTAAGGCTAGTCGACCATTCAAAATAAGTCGTCGGATATCCTGGCGATGCCGGTGAGTTAATCCCTAACCCTTCGGATGTCGGATGAATCGCGAATGGAAGCCCAAAGTGTTCACAAGCTTCATAAATAGGGTGAAACTGTTTATGGCCGTAATTCATGTCCGAACCGGAATCCGTAAGAACTTGAACCATATGAGGATGGCTCGCCCAGTGTTCGATTTCGCGAACAGCCGCCTGTGGATCCTGGGGCGCTACGGTGATCGAACCCTTGAATCGCCCATCGAAGTTGTTATTATCCAGCCACTTGTCGGCAAGCCATTGATTGTAAGCCCTTGCCAAATCAGCGGCCATGGTGGGGTTGGGCCACATCGTTATATTCGGAATCGGCAGCAAAATAGCATAATCAATCCCAAATTGATTGATTAATTGTTCCCGCAGAAAATCAGGATCACTACCTGGCGCACCACCTTTTTCAGGCAGCGCATCCAACCGAAGAACGTGATGAGGATGATTATAAAAAGGCCTGGAAAATGAAACATAATGTTTGTGCCATCGAGAAGGAAGATAGGCATGCAATTCTTCCAATTTCCTTGGTATCGGGTGCACATCGCAATCAATAATGCCGTTTAATTTATTCGGCTTACCAATCTCTGCCACCACTTATCCCTCCTCTAAAATTGTCACCTTTCTGAATAAAAAGCGCTTACATTTTGATTTTACACTTTTATTATAAATAAGTAAATCCCAGCTGTATTGCTATAAAAATGAGTGACTGATGCAAAATTGTATCTATAAGACAAAAGCTTGCATTTATTTTCCAGGGTGGAAAGGAAGCGGTAATCTACGGTTGCCTGTATTATTTCATACAAAAGCAAAAAATAGTATCCCGTGTTCCATTTGTTATAGCCCATAATGAAATGGCATACGTAGATTTCGACACATCGCGTCATAATATGGGAGCGCGATGATTCAAAAATGAATAATAACGACCCCGATATGAATCGACAACAAATCCACACGGCACACCAAAGAAAAAAAAGCCAAGAGATTGGATGGAGGTGTTCGATACCTCTTCATCTCTCGGCTTGAAAGCTTGTGAAAATATTAGCTTGACTCTATTTTAGTCGTCAAAATCAACGAGTTCGACTTCTCCATCTTCAACGACAGCCATTCTCAATTCGGTTACCATTCCGCCGTCTTCGTCTACCTCACTGACTTCATAAATGTGTTTGTCATCATCCACTTGCTGTAAACCTTCGTCCATGTGCTCGCGAATGGCATGAGCATCTTCGGTTTCACCGGCTGCACTCATGGCTTCAGCGAGGATATAAACACTGTAATAGTGGTAGCCGGCTTCCGAACCGGGATCGGCATCAAACGTGTCTTGATAATCACTGATAAATTGTTCGTTTCCTTGATGAATATCATCGACGAGGGGCGGAACCCCGACCGATCCTTCGATGACTTCCGGCGCACCGCCGAGGACGTTATCAATTTCATCGAGTTTCGCCTGGTCCATTATGAGAAACCCTCCTTCAAAGCCTTGTTCTCTAGCCTGGGCCATAACTTGTGCCGTCGGTTCCGATGATCCGCCGACGAAGAGAACATCCGGATCTTCAGCTAACGCGTTGGTGAGTAACGTGTAAAAGTCAGTATCCTGGGCATAGTCCACTGAGCTTTCATGAACGACGTTGCCGCCCATCTCTTCCCAAGCCGGTGCCAACGCTTCCGCCCAATCCATGCCGAACTCGGTGTTTGGCGGCAACATGGCTAAGTCCGTGCCGAAGCGTTCCATTTGATATTCGGAAAACGGCTCAATATATTTGTCATACGTAGGAGGTATTCTCCACGTTAAATCGTTATCTTGTTGCGTGATTTCAGGCTCACTGGAATAAGAGGCGAGCAAGACTTCATCTTGTTCATTAAATACTTGCGTCGCGTACGTTCCACCACTATGAGGCACGAAGATCACGGGCGTGTCGTTTTCTTGCACGAGCCGACGTACGTTGGCACCTGTTTCATCCGGCAAGTATTGGTCATCGAGGGACACGAGGTTAAACGAATACATTTCTCCATCCACTTCGAAACCGCCGGATTCGTTGATTTCTTCAATCGCCATCGTGAGGCCGTTTAACGTATTGTTTCCATAGTAAGCGCCAGCACCGCTTAATGGGCCGCTAAAGCCAATGTCTACCACTTCCGTGCCTTCGGCCACTTCTGTGTCCACGTCGACCTCTTCGCCACCGTCACCATCGGGAGCGCCGGGTGCAGGGGTTCCTTCCGCTTCCGTGACATCTGCATCTTCCCCGCCACCATCACCGTTACACCCGACCGTCAATAGCATCATGACGCCACCAACTATCATACTGACCTTTTTCATGTGCTGATGCCTCCTTTTTTAAGTTTAAGATTAAGATTAAGCTCCGATATAAGCCTTTCTGACTTCATCATTGGAAAACAATTCCTGACTATCCCCTTCCACGACAATATTTCCATCTTCAATGACGTACCCGCGGTCAGCAATTTTCAAAGCGGCATTGGCGTTTTGTTCTGCCAAAAGAATCGTCGTACCGCCGCGGTTAATTTCCTGAATGACGTCGAAAACTTGTTCAACAATCAGCGGTGCCAGTCCGATCGAAGGTTCGTCCAGGAGAAGCATTTCGGGTTGTGACATCATCGCCCGTCCGATAGCTAGCATTTGTTGTTGACCGCCGCTAAGCGACCCCGCTGATGCCTTTTGCTTTTCTTCCAATATTGGAAAAAGAGTGTAGACACGCTCCAATGTTTCCGAGACTTCTTTTTTATTGCGCTTGATCACATAAGAACCCATTTTTAAATTTTCGGAAACGTTCATTTCCGGAAACAGTTTTCGGCCTTCCGGACAGTGGCCGATGCCTGCTTTTACCAAATTACTGGCAGGAACACCGCCAATCGATTTTCCCTTCCATTCGATGCTTCCTTTTGCCGGTTTATTTAACCCACTGATCGTCCGGAATATCGTACTTTTCCCGGCACCGTTCGCCCCTAGCAACACGACCAGTTCGCCAGCCTTCACACTCATGGAAATGTCTTTCAAAGCCTCGTAATGCCCATATCGCACCGATACATCATTGAGCGTTAGCAGCTTCATCACCCCCTCCCAGATAAGCTTGAATCACCGTTTCGTTGTTTTGGATCTCTTCAGGTGTTCCTTCCGCTATTTTTTTGCCCTGGTTAAGAACGACGATATGATCGGCGATTTCCATGATCATCTGCATCTTGTGTTCGATTAAACAAACGGTTAAGCCGTTGTCAATCATTTTACGCATCAAATTCGTCAGCCCGTCTGTTTCATCCGGGTTGATTCCAGCGGCAGGTTCATCGAGGAACACAACCTCAGGGTCGGTGGCAAGCGCTACGGCAAAGGCTGCGCGTTTTTTGGCTTCCTGGGAAATGTCTGAAACGAGCCGGTTCGCTTCCTTTGTTAACCCTACAAAATGCAACACCTCCTCTGCTTTCTCACGACTTTCCCGTTCTTCACGTTTCAATCTTGGTGTGCGAAAGAGTGCGTCAAATACCCCGGATTTCGTACGCAAACGATGTCCGACAATAACGTTATCCATGACGGTCGCCTGCTCAAACAAGTTTGTCGTCTGAAACGTACGGGCAATCCCCAATTTCGCAACGTTAAAAGCTTTCTTCTTCGTAATATCTTCGCCGTTAAAGACAACCGTTCCTTTTGTCGTTGGATAGAACCCGCTAATCACATTGAATAGCGTCGATTTCCCAGCCCCGTTCGGACCGATGATCGCCGTAATTTTTCCCTTTTGAATGCCGACATCGACGCTATCCACAGCCGTCAATCCTCCAAATGCTTTCGTTAGGCCTTTCGTTTCAATGAGCATTAATCTCCACCCCCATACGTCGATGTGTTCGATGTTTGCTTTTCCAGTTTTTGTTTTTTCTTATATTGCCGCTTCGCTTTCCACATTTGAATGCCACCGACAATTCCTTTTGGGTAAAAAATAACGAGAAGAACCAAGACCGGGCCGAAAATCAACATGCGGTACTCTTCCATAAATTGGAGCGATTGCGTCAGCGTAACAATCAGAAACGTCCCGACGAGCGGACCGTACATCGTGCCGATACCGCCAACGATCAAGTACGTCAACATATCAAACATCGTCATCGTGTACGATATTTCCGGTCCGATAAATTGGACGAATGACGCGTACAGCGCCCCGGCCATCCCGGCAAAAAAGGTGGAGATGACAAACGAGAGCAATTTTTGCTTCATCGTGTTAATGCCGATCGTTTGAGAAAGATCCTCCGAATTACGAATGGCGACGAAGGTGCGACCAACAAGCGATTCGCTGATGAACTTCATAAAGACGATCGTCAATACGAGAAACACGAGCACCAAATAGTAATTGGATTCGGCACTGTCAAATGTAATCGGACCAATCGCGCCGGGAGGCTCGATCCCGATAAGGCCGCGCACGCCCCCGGTTAATTCATCCCACTGGTAGATGATGAGATAGATGATATACCCGACACAAAGCGTGTAGATGGCAAAATAATGCGTCTTCGTTCTGAGAGCAATGAGTCCGATTAATAATCCGAGCACCGTTGTAATCACGCAAGCGAGAACAAACGCAAGCCAATACGGCACATTCACATCCACCGTTAAGAGACCGAGCGAGTACGCCCCAATCGCGAAAAAACCTGCATGGGCGAGGGTGAGCTGCCCTGTATAACCGGATATTAAATTCATGCCATAGACAGCGATTGACCAAATAAAGGCGAGCGTCAATATATACAAGTAATACTGATTGTCTGTGACAAAAGGGACGACTAAGGCGATGAGCAAAAAGATGAGCGGCGTGGCGTTTCTTTTGAACATAGGCATGTCTAGTGAGCCCCCTTTGCAAACAGACCTTGCGGTTTCACCGTTAAAATAATGACGAGCAACACAAAGGCAATGATGTCGCTGTATTCAGCTGAAATAAATGTGGCACCGAGGCTTTCCGAGAATCCAAGAATGTAACCGCCAAGTATCGCGCCCGGTACGCTTCCCATCCCACCGATAATGACGATGACAAATGCTTTCAAAATGACGAGGTGCCCCATGTCAGGGAAAACGAGATTAATCGGTGAATTCAGGGCAGCGGCAATTGCCGCGAGACTTCCTGATATGAAAAACGTCAACATCGCCACACGGTTCGCGTTGATCCCTTGGAGAAATGCCCCTTCACGGTCTTGGGACATGGCAACGATCGATGCCCCTACCATGGTCTTTTTTAAGAAAAGTTGCAAGGCGATCATGACGAGAATCGCAGCCACGACGATTAAAATGCGTTGCGTCGTCACCGTAATGCCGAGAAAGGAAACGATATCGTCGCTAAAGGGAGTAGTCATTGATCGATAGTCCGAGCCCCAAATGACGCGTATGAGCGTTTCCAGGAATAATAGCAATCCAATGGCCGCAATTTTATCGTGAATAGGTGGCGAATCGCGAAGCTGGTTAAACACGAGACGTTCCATCAGAATGGCGATGACTCCCACGACTAAAATAGCGATGAACATGCCTACAAAATAAGGCATTCCCAAGAGAGTCATCGACATTAAAGTTACATAGCCACCGACCATATAAAGAGCCCCATGAGCGAAGTTCGGTACATGAAGAATGCCATAGACAAGCGTCAATCCTAAAGCAACAAGGGCGTACACGCTTCCGATCGTGAGTCCGTTAAACAGTTGTTGTGCAAGAACATCCATGAAGCACCAACCTCTCTCTAATTCGTTTTCTTAGATACGATAAGTTCTCTTTTAAAATTTTAATTTTTTTCACTTCTTTTTTGGAAGTTTCATCGACCAAAAAAACCAGTCTTCGGTAAGTGCACCGGTTTTAACAACGACTGCGTTCCGATTCACCGTGATCATACAAAAATGCATTAAAGTCGCTGACTTTTTAAACACGAAACTTCAATAACTGTTGATACTGCTTTCATTTTTGATCGCTTGGAAACCTCGTTTAAAGTCGTCCAACATCATGCTCGCATTTACATCTAACCGCGAAATAACTTTCGATATCTTCGTATTCGATTGGAGTTTCCTCGCATTTATACCCACTTCCTTTCTAAAATGATGTCACGCTTTATAGATGCAATAAGCGCGCCAACTTGAAAGCGGTTTCAAATGGTGGGATACTAACCGTTTAGTTGAACAAATGCAGATATCGATACAAAAATGAATTTTTTAATTCAATTTTGTATCACAGGAAAAATTGAAGCCGTGAGATTGATGTATAACAAAGCGCGTAGATGAGTCCAAGAATGGCGGTTTTTGATTTAAAAAAACAAGATTGACTCGACGAATTCACAGATGTTAATCAAGTGCTATGATCAGTGTGTTATAATAGCAATTAAATAAACCGGCACGGCGACTTGGGGGGAATTAGGTGGATCAAAAAGTGATGTATTGGATGAGCGAGTCCAAAGAAAATTTAGACACTGCAAAGGTCCTTTATCGAAACGGCAAATTGTTAGAAACAGCATTCTTTTGTCACTTAGCCACTGAAAAAATGCTAAAAGCATTTATCGCCAAGCGTAAAGAAACAATACCGCCAAAAATTCATAATTTATTATCATTAGCCAATAAAGGAAGTCTAGATAATGAGCTTAGTGAGTCCCAATTTAACTTTTTCGCGGATCTTAATCCGTTTCAATTGGAAGGACGATATCCCGGGGATAGAGAGATTTTACTAAAAAAAACAGCCAAGAGAGAATTTGAAGAATTACTGAAAAGAACGGAGGCGGAGCTAAAATGGCTAGAACAGAAACTGAAATCCGAGAAATAATCCTCCAGTATGTGGGTGAGCTAAAAAAAGAAATAAGTGTCGAAAGAGTCATCCTATATGGCTCTTATGCCAAGGGGACAGCCACAGATAACAGTGATATTGATATTGCTGTAGAATCCAACGATTTTAGTGATCACTATTTGAAAGAATGGCAACGGTTATATCGGTATGTATGGAAAAGTGGCGTAGATCCATCATTAGAGCCCCGACCCTTTCACCAGGACATCGATCCATTAATGACCGAAGAGATTTTGAAAACAGGTAAAGTTATTTATGAGGCAGATACCGAAACCGCTCTCTCAGATTATTCGGGATGAGGTCTAATTTCACCGTTATGTCCCCCTGCTCACAGGAAAGTGCCAGAATAAGTTGCGAAAGTGACAGATTATCCTCTGAAAGTGACAGAAAAAGTCTCGAAAGTGCCAGAACACCATTGAAAAGTGCCAGATTATGCTCCAAAAATGCCAGATTATCCCCTAAGAAAAGACGGCAAACGGTCGAAACTTCACCCCCGCGCCACTCGCCCAAACCACCGGTAGCGCCGCCTCGAAACAAAGCGATATACCGGTCCGCCGATCAGACCGGCGCCCGGCACATGCATCAAAACAGCAACAGGAAACGTGACCGGCAGCAACGCGAGCAGTTTGCGCACGGTATTAAAGCCGGTCAACACTTGTTTGTCCGGGGTGAGCATATAAATCTCGTCGTACATATTTTTATAGGCGTTGGCTTTGTCGAGCGTCGCCTCGCTCACGTCTTGCACGGGGAACCAATAAACCGCGCCACGCCAGTCCAACTTGCCAAGCACAAGCTTTACCGCCCGGCAAAGCGGACACTCGCCGTCATAAAACACAACATATTTTTCCGTCATCGGACGTTCACCTCTCCATCAACCGTACCACGAAAAAACAGATGCGCCAATCCATTGACGCACCTGCTCGTCCTTAACATCCTTGATCGTTGCTGTCGTCCTCGTCTTTTTGTTTCCGCACTTTTTTTGTCATATCTTTCGCCACCGCGTCCTGCACCTGGGTCGCCTGAAAGAAGCCGAATTCGCCCGCGATCTCTTCCCTGTAATGATCGACGAATGCTTGGCTTGCTTCCACGTCCAATAAATTCTTTTTCGCCATGTGTATACCTCCTTCTTTTTTAGTCTTTCATTTCTGCATCAACTTTATAAATAAAAGCAAAAACTTCGGCGATCACTTCGTACAAATCAGCCGGGATCGGCGTGCCGATTTCAAGTTGGTCCAACAGCTCCGCAAGCGTTTCATCTTCTCGGACGGGGACATCGTTTTCCCGTGCCCGCGCGATGATATCCTCGGCGATCGCCCCGTGCCCTTTCGCTTTTACGACAGGCGCGATATCTTCCGCTTGCCGATACGTCAACGCCGCTGCCGTTCGACGTTTATCCTTATATGCGCACATCAAATCCCCCTCTTCCAATCGCCTCCCGCTCCGTCGTTACCGCACGCTTCTCCGTTTGATTCCAATGATAAGCGACGAGCTGAAACCCCTGTTCCTCCAACTTTTGCGCCAACACCGGCTTCAAATGCGCGACAATTCCCGGCTCCTTATGATCATTATAAATGTGCACGGAAATGTTCTTTTCTTTTATAAATAAATCAAGCACCGTCTCTTCTAAATGCTGTAATTTCAGGAAAAATAAAACCCGTGTGGAAGCGTCCTCCTGTCCCCGTTCGTGCGCGTGGGTTTGCCATTGGATAAAGCCGTCCGTTAAATAACCATCGAGATTAAACGGCAAAAAGCCGGTGCCTTGCGAAGGGTCCGTGTTCAGCAGCTGAAAGCCGAGTGATTGCTGCAGGAGCGGCAGAAATTGCTGGCGATCTGCCTGGATGACTGTTCGCAGATTCAACACATCTTCCGCCGGGCGCCCGAGGGCAGCAAGCATCGTTTGCAATCCGGAGGTGTCTGGCGCGTCCGCTCGAATCGTACCCTGAGCCAATAGTTTTTGCGCCACTTTCTGATGGCTCAGTTGCGCCGCTAACGATTGAGGATGGGCGGCGCTTTTTAACGTCTGCCAAATACCCGGGGTGAGCGGTATTTGCTTTTCAATCGCCCGGTGCGCGAGTTGCACATGCACCTCGGTCACACGCCCTTCCCCCTTCAGCCGTTCGGCCGCTTGCATGAGATCAGACGAACGAAACGGCGTTTCATTTCGAAGAAGCTGCTGGACCAAAGCGCGCGCATATTTATCATCCGGAATGCCGGACGATAAAGGCTCCACCTTTAATCGCGGCAACCCATCGATCGATTGAACGTGAAAAAGATAGCGGCCGCCGACACTGAGCGCGGTTTCCAACTTTGCCACGAGCGTATGTTGTCCGGTTTCAATCGTGGCAAGCTGCTCCGAGAAAAGACGGGACACAGTGCCGCTGAACATTTGGCCAATGCGAAACGTCGGTTTCGGTTGTCCGTTGTTATTTAATTGGTCGGAGAGAGCGGCGATATCCATCTTTTATCTCCTTACGCTTCCCGAGTGATGACAGGTTGAAACGAGCGGCGGTGCTCCGGGGAAGGCCCTTCCCGGTCCAGCGCTTCCAAATGGGCTTTCGTGCCGTAGCCGGCGTTTTCGTTAAACCGGTAGGCGGGATAGCTTTCATGCAACGTTTTCATATATGTATCACGGGTCACTTTCGCAACGACGGACGCGGCGGCAATGCTCGCGCTTTTAGCATCGCCCTTGATAAGCGGCGTTTGCGGAATATCGAGCGGCAATTCCATCGCGTCAACGGCAAGGTGGTCCGGACGGTTCGCTAATGCTTCGACGGCGCGTACCATCGCCCGGCGCGAAGCTTGATATATGTTGATCTCGTCGATTTCGTCTGACGTCGCCGTGCCGATGCCCACATCCGCGGCTGCGGTAATTTCTTCGTAAAACCGCGCGCGTTGCTCTGATGTTAGTTTTTTCGAATCGGTCAAGCCCGGGAGTTCGAATCGCTCGGGCAAAATAACCGCGACTGCCGTCACCGGACCGGCGAGCGGCCCCCGGCCAACTTCATCAACGCCGGCGATTTGCGCGCCGGAAAAACTGAATGTTTTTTCAAACGCGCGCATGTCCCTAAACTGTTGGATTAACTGCGCTTCCCGTTCAAGGATACGGTCGTAACGCACGAGCAGCTGCTGGACGCCTTTTCGTTCATCGGCGCGCAATGCGTTGACCCAATCGACCGATGGTCGTTGCTCGGCAAAAAGGTGTGCCTTGATCTGCGCGATCGATACGTTTTTTCCCACCGCGTTCACCTCTTTCTTTTCATATCGGTTATTATTTTGGTTCTTCCAGTGACATTGGGCCAAGTTTTTGCGAGCGGAAATCGCGGAGGATCACTTCCGCCGCCTGGTCAAAATCCACATCTCCGCCGGCGATGAGGCACCCTCGTTTTCGGCCGATCGCTTCAAAAAGTTCCACGCCTTCGCTCGGTAGCTCGGACAAATTGTAGCGCGCCTTCAAAGCGTCAGGATAGTGTTCGCGCAGCTTTTGGATAAGATAAAGGACGACGTCTTGATAGACGAGGCGTTCATCTTTGATCGCGCCGGTGATGGCAAGCTTGTAGCCAACCTCGGGATCTTCGAATTTCGGCCAGAGGATGCCGGGGGTGTCGAGAAGATCCATCTGCTTGCTTACCTTCAGCCAATGATTGCCCTGCGTCACGCCCGGTTTGTTGCCCGTTTTCGCCTGGTTTTTGCCGACGAGGCGATTAATGACCGTTGATTTGCCGACGTTTGGGACGCCGACGATCATCGCGCGGATGGAGCGGTTTTGAATGCCTTTTTTTTGCAGGGCTTCCATTTTCGGTTGAGCGAGCCGTTTCACTTCTTGAACGAGTTTGCCGGTGCCTTGATTATGCTTGGCGTTCATGAGGACAACGGTTTCGCCGTTTTGTTCGAAATGGTGCTGCCATGCTTTTGTGACGGATTCATCAGCCATGTCCGTTTTCACGAGCGCGAGCACGCTCGGGCGGTCGGCAAGGATTTCGTTAAGGACCGGGTTCCGCGACGCCTGCGGGACGCGGGCATCGGCGAGCTCAACGACGACATCCACGCGTTTGATCAGTTCCTGGACTTCGCGCGTCGCCTTCGCCATATGGCCCGGAAACCATTGGATTGTCATGTTGGTGTCACCTCCTGACTGGTGTGGTTTTATCAGCCGAAAACGCACGGATATCAGCCGAATTTTGCAGTATATCAGCTAAAAACCTTAATATATCAGCCAAAACAAGCGGTTTATCAGCCATACCCCATTCCGGGTTCTTTAACGCACCTCGGATTCGGGCTGTTTCCTTTTTTGAGGTGCATTGGATCGTTCATGACACCTCTAATCTACTTATTTTTCCGTTTAGTGGTGTCATAAAGTTATTATGGAACCTTAGATTGATGATTTTTTCCTTATGGAGGTGTCATAGACGTTTCATGAAACCGTTCATTGGGTTATTTTCCCTTTTAATGGTGTCAATGAACCGCCTTTTCCTACCAAAAAAAGAGCCTGGTGTCCAAGCTCTTCTTCTCACGATCATTAACGAAGTTCCTTAACACGCGCGGCTTTTCCTTGGAGCTTGCGCAAGTAGTAAAGCCTTGCTTGGCGGACGCGGCCGCGGCGTTTCACTTCGATTTTGTCAATGATTGGGGAATGGACAGGGAATGTCCGTTCAATGCCAATCCCGGATGTAGCCTTGCGGACAGTGAACGTTTCGCTCACGGAACTTCCGCGGCGTTTTAAAACTACGCCTTGGAATACCTGAACACGCTCACGGGTTCCTTCCACAACTTTTACGTGAACGGCTACCGTATCTCCCGGCCGAAAGTTAGGGAGGTCATTTTTTAATTGAGATTTATTTACTTCCCGGATCAAATTGCTCATTTTCGTTTCCTCCTTTCTTCTCGGATGCTCTTACGGGGGCTTTCTCCCGCCGAAGCGGAACATCGGATTCAAAGGCATCTGCCAACGTAAATCATAGCATAGAGTGCGCCGTTCAGCAATGTTTCATCGAGAATTTATTTGGCCAGCGTCGAAGTGTGCTCATGATTCGAACGCCGATCGGTTTATGCAGAATGCCAGACAATGCAGGCATCCGGTCACCCGAAAAATTTGCCGTGCCCGTGCTCATCCGGGACAAGCGCCATGGCGACCGTGCTGCTGTACTGTACGCTTTTTCGGTCGTTATGAAGCCCCCAGGCGACCGAACACAGGGAATAAGTTCTTTTTCAGGCGCCATGAAGCGTTCATAGTGACCGAAATCGGAAATTGCACTCCTTTTCGGGCGTCATAAAGCCCCCATGGCGACCGAAGTCGGAAATTGGGCTCTTTCCCGGGCGCCATGAAACTTATGCCCGCCCAGAACCCGCCACTTATTCGTTCTCAAACTTCCGCAACCATTCCCGTTCATCGTCATCCAGCTCGCGCGCCTCCAGCAAATCGGGGCGCCGCTCCCACGTACGTCGCAATGATTCCTTCCGCCGCCATTCTTCAATATGCGCGTGATTGCCAGACAGCAACACCTCCGGCACGTCCATGCCGCGAAAATCGGCGGGACGTGTGTAGTGCGGGTGCTCCAACAGCCCGTCTGTAAATGATTCCTCTTGCGCCGAGCTTTCGTTGCCGAGGACACCCGGGAGTAAACGGATGACGCTGTCGGCAATGATCATTGCCGGGAGCTCGCCTCCCGTAAGCACATAATCGCCAATGGATATTTCGTCGGTCACGACGGAGCGAATGCGTTCGTCATAACCTTCGTAATGCCCGCAAACGAGGATCAACGCTTCCTCTTTTGCCAGCTCCCCGGCTTTTTGCTGCGAAAACGGCGTCCCTTGCGGACAAAGCATCACGACACGGGCATCGCCCCCGCCCCGAACATCCTCCACAGCATCCACAATCGGTTGGGCGCGCAACACCATTCCGGCGCCTCCGCCGTACGGATAGTCGTCGACTTTGTTGTGCTTATTGTCCGAATAGGCGCGAAAATCGGTGACTGTATAATCAACCGCACCTTTATCCCTGGCTTGTTTCCATATGGAAGAGTTGGTAACACCTTCAAACATTTCCGGAAAAAGCGTGAGAAAATTGATCTTCATTCATCAATCAGCCCTTCCAGCAAATGAACGGTTACGCGCCTTTTTTCCACATCAATCATCTGCACGACCTCGGATGTGTACGGGAGCAGAATCTCTTTCCCGTTGCCTTCGACAACCCAAACATCGTTGGCGCCGGGGGCTAAAATTTCTTTTACCTTTCCGAGCGACTCGCCATCTTCCGTAAAAACATCTATCCCGATGATTTCACTATAGTAAAATTCGTTTTCCGGCAAGGACGCACGCATGGAAGCATGGATCTCAAGAATCGCGTTTTTTAAGCGTTCGGCATCCTCCTTCGTTTCATATCCTTGAAACATAAGCAGATCGAATTGTTTATGTTTGCGATGCGCGCGCACTTCAAGCGTTTCCTTGTCCCCGTTTTCTTTCACCGCACGCAACTCGGAGCCGTCGGCAAACCGTTCTTCGGGAAAATCGGTCGTGGCAATGACGCGCACTTCTCCGGTGAACCCGTGTGTATTGACAATTTTTCCAACTTCGTAGTAATCAGTGGCGGACGCTGTCATCCTCGTCTTCTCCTTTGGAACGAATCTCGCGAACGATGTCATCCTCAATAATAATTTCATCTTCCAGCCGGTGCGCCGACCAACGATCCCCGACCTGAACATCCGTAAATCTTTGCACCTTTTCCCCGGTGACGAGCGAACCTTCAGGCAATGTTTTCACTTTGCTTTCCCTGAAATTCAAGCTTTCGATCCGTTGGCCGCGTTTATTGATCTCGCCATTGTATTTGGCATCAATGGCAGATTTATTGCGGCCCGTCTGTTCTTTTAGCTGTTTTTGATACTGAAACCGCAACTGTTCGATTTCAGTGTTCAAGCGCTCTTTTTCAGAACCTATTTTTTTTAAAAGCTTCTCCCGATAATCTTCGGTCAGGACGTGGCGAACGAGTACATTTTTTTCAATTCTCACGGCTTCACCTCTTTTTTCCCGGTAGTAAGCGACCGTAATCCCAGAGGTCAGATTTCAGAGCCCAGAGGCCGAAAAAACCTTTTCAGGATACGAAGAATGGATCTTCCGACTTCCAGCTTCCGACGTCTGATGTCCGGAATAACGGGCGACTAACACTCCGATTTGTTCCGACGCACAGGATGTGCTAGTGCCGGCGTTGCCACAGGACGTGGCGGTTTTAGCCGGCATTCCTTAAAACCATCAAAGGAAAGCCCCTCTGATGAAAGTTTCACTTCACATGATCAAAAAGGGAAGGCAAAGCCTCCCCCTTTCGTTAATCAGCAATATTAAGCCGGACTTTGCCTTGATTTCTGTTTGCCGCCGTTAACACATTTCGAATCGCGTTCGCGACTCTTCCATTTTTGCCAATGACTTTCCCAATATCTTCCTCGTGGACAGATAGGGTGAACACGGTCATGCCATCGACGTCTTCTTCCTGAACAGCGACGTCATCCGGATGGTCGACCAATGAACGGGCAATCGTTACGACGAGTTCTTTTAACATGAAAAATACCTACTTACCGTTTTTCGTTTGATGGAGCTTTTCCATCAGCCCGCGGGTCGTAAAGAGATTGCGAACGGTGTCTGATGGTTTCGCGCCGTCGAGCATCCATTTGAGCGCCTTTTCTTCATTCACTTGAAAATCACTCGGTTCCGTGAGCGGATTGTACGTCCCGATCTCTTCAATGAAACGGCCGTCTCTCGGCGCGCTTGACTCCGCGACAACGACACGGTAAAAAGGCCGTTTCTTCGATCCCATTCTTTTTAAACGAATTTTTGTAGCCATGATTTATTCCTCCAATTTTTATCAGTCGCATTTTCACAGTTGCCTATTATAGACAAGTTTCCTTTGCTTGTAAAGGGGTTTTCCTTTTCAGCGCATAAACGGCAATTGCATGCCGCCTTTGCCTTTCTTTTTGCCGCCGCCCATCGACGACATTTGCTTCATCATTTTTTTCATGTCTTCGAATTGCTTGAGCAGTTTGTTCACGTCTTGCACCGACGTTCCGCTGCCCTTTGCAATCCGGCGTTTGCGACTCGCGTTCATCAGTTTCGGATCCTGTTTTTCCGCTTTCGTCATCGAGCGCACGATGGCTTCGACACGGCCGATTTGGCTTTCATCCAGCTGCATGTTTTTCATGCCTTTCATCTTGCCCGCGCCAGGGATCATGCTGAGGATGTCTTCCATCGGCCCCATGCTTTTCACTTGTTCCAGCTGTTCCAGAAAATCTTCAAACGTGAGATCGGCATTGCGCATTTTCTTTTCCAATTCTTTGGCACGCTCTTCATCCACATTCGTTTGCGCTTTTTCGATGAGCGAAAGCATGTCCCCCATCCCGAGAATCCTGGACGCCATGCGTTCGGGGTGGAACGTTTCCAACTGGTCGATTTTCTCGCCCATCCCGGCAAATTTGATCGGCTGGTCCGTGACCGCGCGGATGGAAAGGGCAGCACCGCCGCGGGTATCGCCGTCCAATTTCGTGAGCACCACACCGGAGACAGGAAGTTGTTCGTTGAACTGTTCCGCGACATTCACCGCATCTTGACCCGTCATGGCATCAACGACGAGCAGCACTTCATGAGGGCGGACCTTGTCACTCATTTGCTGCAACTCGTCCATCAGCGCTTCATCCACGTGCAAACGCCCAGCGGTATCGAGGAGCACATAATCATGGTTCTCTGCTTTCGCCTGCTCGACCCCTTCCCGGACGATATCGACGGGGTTGGCTTCGGTACCTTTGGAAAAAACAGGCATATCCAATTGCTTCCCGAGGGTTTGCAACTGATCGATGGCCGCCGGACGATAAACGTCAGCGGCAACGAGCATTGGATTGCGATTTTTTTCCTTGCGCAAATGGTTGGCCAGTTTCGCGGCGGTCGTCGTTTTTCCGGACCCTTGGAGGCCGACCATCATGATAATCGTTGGCGCTTTATCGGCGACCGCCAGTTTGCTTTCTTCTTTTCCCATCAGCTCTGTCAATTCTTCGTTGACAACCTTAATGACTTGCTGGCCGGGAGTCAAACTTTTCATTACCTCTTGCCCGACCGCGCGTTCCTTGATGCGATTCACAAACTGCTTGACGACTTTGAAGTTCACATCGGCTTCAAGAAGCGCCAGGCGGACTTCCCGCGCCATTTCTTTCACGTCCGCTTCGCTGACCTTCCCTTTGCCTTTAATCTTCGACATCGTCGCCTGCAAACGCTCGGCTAAACCTTCAAAGGCCATTGTGTCCCCCCTATTCTTCAGATCGTTCCAATTCGTCTACGATGGAAAAAAAAACCGGTGATGCGGACGAATCGGCTTCTCGGCGAAGTTTTTGGTATAGGTGTTGGCGCCGGCGGTACCGTTCGTCGAGCTGTAATTTCGCTTCATACGCTTCCAGCATTTCTTCACTGCGCCGGATGTTATCGTAAACGGCTTGGCGGCTCACGTCAAAGTACTCGGAAATCTCCCCGAGTGAGTAATCATCATAATAATAAAGCTGCAAATAGTCGCGTTGCTTTTCAGTTAAGAGCGGATGATAAAAATCAAAAAGCGCGTTCATGCGCATCGTTTTTTCCAGCACTGGATTCACCTTATCTGTTAAGTGTATCGCCTTTACAAGGATACAAGGGTGAGCGGAGGATGTCAAGGGGGCCTCCCGGTACCGACGTTTGTTGGTATAATAAATGAAATTTAGAAAAGGATGTGTCTCATGATTCTCAAACCCCGCGAAGTCCCCGCCGAATTAAAAACGCTGCGACTGTTACGCCCCCGAATGCCCCTTCCCGATGAACAGCGCTATCTCTATCTTGAGAAAGGTTTTAAAGGCGAGCAACAATTAGATGCTTGGTTGGAAGACTTAACGACTGACTGCTTTGTAATCAACGACCTTTTATTGAACCAAAACCGTAATTTTTTTCAAATCGATAAGATGCTTATTTTGCAAGAAACGATTTATCTTTTGGAGTCAAAATATTCCAAAGGTGATTTTTTCATCGTTGACGACAAATGGAAAGCAATGTCCGGCATAGAGATCCAAGACCCCCGGCTCCAACTAAAGCGGAGCGAAACCCTCTTGCGAAAATTACTTCACCAACATCGACTGAATTTCCCGGTTGAATCCACGCTCGTTTTTACCCATTCCGAATTTTATCTGTACAATGCGCCTCCTCAACTTCCTGCCGTTTTCCCAAACCAAATCCATCGCTTTCTGGAAACATTAAACCGCCTAGATTCTAAAATGACTCATAAACATAATAAGCTCGCTGAAAAATTACTGGCATTGCATGTGCATGACAACCCGCATACACAATTTCCCGACTACAATTATCATGAACTGAAAAAAGGAGTGGTTTGTGCAAACTGCCGTTCTTTTATGGCTGATAAGGGTGTAAATTGGGCATGTGCCAAATGCGAATATGAAGAAGACAATAAAACAGCGATCATGAGAAGCATTGAGGAATACAAATGTCTATTTCCGGATCGAAAAATAACCACAAACAATATTTATGATTGGTGTGGCATGACAAGCTCCAAAAAGAAAATCAACAGAATTTTAACGAATAATTTCACCCGCGTGGGCCATGGGAACGCCTCCTATTATGTCGATTAACACTGTGACAACTTTCCGGACCGTAGCACGTGCTTCTGCGGACTCGGGTCGGTCGATTTTCTCTTTTTCAGTCCGCAGAACGATCCCCTGAGGACTCCGCGCAATCGATTTCACTCTTTTCGGTCCGCAGAACGACCACCTGAGGACTCTGCGCGATCGATTTCACTCTCTTCGGTCCGCAGAACGATCCCCTGAGGACTCCGCGCAATCGATTTCACTCTTTTCGGTCCGCAGATCGACCTTCTGAGGACTCAACTCGATCGATTTCGCCCTTTTCTGTCCGCAGATCGATCCCCTGAGGACTCAACTCGATCGATTTCACCTTTTTCTGTCCGCAGATCGATCCTCTGAGGACTCCGCGCAATCGATTTCACTCTTTTCGGTCCGCAGATCGGCCTTCTGAGGACTCAACTCGATCGATTTCGCCCTTTTCTGTCCGCAGATCGATCCCCTGAGGACTCAACTCGATCGATTTCACCTTTTTCTGTCCGCAGATCGATCCTCTGAGGACTCCGCGCAATCGATTTCACTCTTTTCGGTCCGCAGATCGGCCTTCTGAGGACTCAACTCGATCGATTTCGCCCTTTTCTGTCCGCAGATCGATCCCCTGAGGACTCAACTCGATCGATTTCACTCTCTTCTGTCCGCAGAACGATCCTCTGAGGACTCCGCTCGATCGATTTCGCCCTTTTCTGTCCGCAGAACGACCACCTGAGGACTCCGCTCGATCGATTTCGCCTTTCTCGGTCCGCAGAACGATCCTCTTAAGACTCAACTCGATCGACTCCCTTTTTTCACTCAGCCGACTCGTCATCCTCCGCGAGCTCCCGGAATAATCCGTACGTGAATTGTTCGGCGTCGAAGGGTTGCAAGTCGTCGACGCCTTCGCCGAGGCCGACGAATTTGACGGGGATGTCGAGTTCATTACGAATGGCAAGCACGATGCCGCCTTTCGCGGTGCCATCCAGTTTCGTGAGCACGATGCCGGAAACTTCCGTTGCTTCCTTAAACGTTTTCGCCTGTGTCATGGCGTTTTGCCCGGTTGTCGCGTCCAACACGAGCAATACTTCGTGCGGGGCCGACGGGATTTCGCGGCTGATGACGCGTTTTACTTTTTCCAGTTCTTTCATTAAATTAACCTTGTTTTGCAAGCGCCCAGCCGTGTCGCAAAGCAACACGTCCGCATTTTTGGAGCGGGCGGATTGGATCGCATCGTACATCACCGCTGCCGGATCCGAGCCTTCGGCTTGCTTGACGACATTAACGCCGACATCTTCGCCCCAGGCAGCCAATTGTTCGATCGCGCCGGCCCGGAACGTGTCGCCCGCGGCCAAAACGACGTTTTTGCCTTCGGACTTGAAACGTTGGGCAATTTTTCCAATTGTCGTCGTTTTTCCGACACCGTTCACGCCAACGAATAGAACGACGGTCATGCCTTCGCCGTTCATGTTCAATGCGTAATCTTCACCGCTATAGTCGAGTTTGGCCGTTAACTTTTCGCTGATGACCGGCAGAACGTCCCCGGGCGTTTTCACATTTTGTCGTTTCACTTCGTCGCGCAGTTCTTCGGTCAGTTCCATGACCGTGTGCACGCCGACGTCTGCCGAGATCAACAATTCTTCCAGTTCCTCAAAAAAATCTTCGTCCACGGTTCGATACCGGGCCGCTAAGTCATTCATTTTTTCCGCAAACGAATCACGGGTTTTTTCCAACCCGTCTTTAAATTTCGAGGTAACCGTTTCGGTCTGGGCGGAAACCCGTTCCTTTAACTTTTTAAAAAAGTTCATGGCGTGTCGCTCCTTCCTATCGTTTGCAACGCTTCTTCTGCTTCCGCTTCGGGGACATAGTCTTCGAGCCGGACGGACACGAGACGGGAAACACCTGACTCTTCCATGGTCACGCCGTATAAAATATCACTGGCGACCATCGTTCCTTTCCGGTGGGTAATGACGATAAACTGCGTTTGCTGGCTGAAGGTGCGCAAATAATTGGCAAAGCGTTCCACGTTCGCTTCATCAAGGGCGGCCTCCACTTCATCAAGGACACAGAACGGGACCGGCCGCACGTTGAGAATCGCGAACAACAGGGCGATCGCGGTCAAGGATTTTTCCCCGCCCGAAAGCAAGGATAACGATTGCCTTTTTTTTCCTGGAGGGCGAGCGTATATTTCAATCCCCGTTTCCAATAAATCGTCCGGGTCTTCCAACAGAAGATCCGCTTCCCCTCCTCCAAACATTGCCGAAAATGTTTCTTGGAAATACGTGCGGATCAACGTGAACGTTTCCCTGAATTTGCGCGTCATCTCCTCGTCCATTTCACGAATGGCGGCGACGAGCGTGTCTCTTCCTTCCTGGAGATCCGCTTGTTGTTCCGATAAAAATTGATAGCGTTCGTTGACGCGCTCATAGTCATCAATGGCGCCGATGTTCACGTGCCCGAGTTCATCGATGCTCTTTTGCACGAGTTTTAATCGTTTGCGCGCATCTTCGACCGTATCCTCTTCAAAAGAAGGTCGTTTTTTCGCTGCTTCAAATGTGATTTCATAATCCGATTGCAACCGTTCGAGCAACTGGTCCAGTTCGATATCAAGACGATGGCGGGAGAGTTGCAACTGATAGCGTTTTTCTTCAATGTCTGCGGCACGCTTTTCCAAGACGGCAAGATGGTTCTCGTTCTTTTCGATTAACTGTTGTTGTTCTTCCCGCCGCGCTTTCAAGTCGGACGCTTGTTGCTCTATTTCCGCTTTCTTTGTTTGCAATTCCTCGATTTCATCGTCAAGGTTGTCCGAGCCCCCGGATACTTCTTGCAGACGCGCCTCCAGCTCTTCCCTTTCTTTCATGGCGGCGTGCAAATCGTTTTGTTCCGCGGCAACATCGCTCCGCAAACGTTCAACGGTTTGTTGTTGGTGATCCAGCTGTTCTTTTTTTGAAGCGGCTTGGATGCGCAATTGTGTAAATGCTTCTTGCAGCGCTTGTTCGGACTCGGCTTGTTCTTCTTTTTCTTTTTCCTTCTCGTTAATGTCTGCTTGGATGCGTTCGGTTTTATCCGATTCCTCGCGTTCGCGCGTTTCCAGTTGTTCCAGTTGCGCTTCCCATTCCCGAAGTTCGGATTCCAACGCTTGTTTTTCTTTCGTGTATAACGACAACTCTGCGTGTCTTTTTCCTGCTTCCGCTTCCACACGCACATGCGTCTCTTTCGCTTCCGCCAAACGGGAACGGACGTCTTCGGTTTGGCGCTTGTGTTTTTCCGTCTTTTCGCGGAGTGTTTCGCCCTCTTGTTTAATGGCAGCAACGTTCTTTTCCAATTTCTCGTTTTCAACGTCCAATTGTTTTTGTTTTGCTTGCAGTTCCTCTTGTTCGCGCTGCCGGCTCAACAGTTCCATGCCTTTGCGCTTATCGCTGCCGCCAGTCATGGAACCGCCGGGATTGATGACTTCCCCGTCGAGGGTGACGATGCGGTTGCGGTACTGAACGATTTGGGCGAGGCGGTTTCCCGCTTTCAAATCCGTCGCGAGCACGACATGTCCAAGAAGGTTTTCAATCACCGGCGAAAACCGTTCATCCGCCGTGACCACTTCCGCCGCGACCCCGCAAAACCCTTCCGCACCGCGCAATCGCCCTTGCACCGCATCAGGGACCGATCGCGGCTTCATGACGGAACGCGGCAAAAACGTGGCGCGTCCTTGGCGATTCATTTTCAAATATTGGATCGCCCGGCGGCCATCTTCTTCCGATTCGACGATGACGTTTTGCATCGCGGCGCCGAGCGCGGTCTCCACCGCTTTTTCAAATCGTTCGCCGGTGGAAATGAGCGAACCCACAGCGCCGTGAATGCCGCTTAGCTTCTGAGCGTCCGACGCTTGCAATACCGCTTTCACCCCTTGAAAAAAACCGGCATGTTCCTGGTCCATCCGTTGGAGCAATTGCAAACGGGAACGGGTGTCGTCAAGTTTTCGATAGTTCGCGTACAATTGTTGCTCCGCTTTTTCTTTTTTCTTTTGTTCCGCTTCAAAACGGGCGCGGGCATCTTCATATGCCACTTCTTCGGACTGGAGCTGCGCTTCCAGGGCTTCGTAGGTTTGTTTCGCTTTTGCTTCTTCTTCATTTTGCTTTGCCAAGTGTTGTTCACTGTCTTCGTTTTCGGCAAATAAGCGTTTTAACCGTTCCTGAACCCGCTCTTTTTGCTCATTGCTATGGCGCCGTTCATTTTTGCTCGCCGCGTGGGCGTTGAGCGCGTCAATGTACTCACCCTTTAGCGTTTCCAGTTCCGCTTCCACATCTGCTTTTGTTTTGCTCTTTTTCTTTTCGAGGGCTTCCAGCTCTTTTCTATTTTCTTGCTCGGCCTCAATTTTTTCGTTTAGTACCGCGGCTTCTTCTTCCAACTGCGCGCTTTTTTGCTCCCACGTTTGCTGCAATTCGCGAATTCTGCGATCCAACGCTTCAAGGCGCTCATTGGCGTTGGTACCCCTTTCTTCCATGAGGTTGCGGTGGCCTTCCCGTTGCTGCAACGCTTCACTCGTCTCAAGCAATTCGTTTTGCGCAGCGTCCAGCTTGTTTTCCACATCGGCGAGCGTTTCTTTTTTCCGGGAAAGATCGTCTTGCGCGTCGTGTAACGTTTGTTTTTCCGCTTCCGCTTCTTTTTCCGTTTTGGTAAGGGATTGCTTATATTCCTCCCAGGACGCGTGCTTCGCTTCGATGTCATGGACGAGAATGGCGACGTCCAATCGTTCTTTTTCTTCATGGTGTTGTAAATATTCCCGGGCGGTTGACGCTTGCATCTCCAACGGCGCCAATTGTTCTTCAAGCTCATGGAGAATATCTTGCACGCGATTCAAATTGTCCATCGTCTCTTGCAGCTTTTTTTCCGATTCTTGCTTGCGGGATTTATATTTTAAAACGCCTGCGGCGTCTTCAAACATCGTGCGCCGATCTTCCGGCTTCGAGGAGAGGATCCGGTCCACTTCCCCTTGCCCGATCATGGAATACGCATCCTTGCCCAGACCGGAATCAACGAGCAAATCGACGATATCCTTTCTGCGGCACGCTTTGCGATTTAAAAAATATTCGCTTTCCCCTGTGCGGTACAGGCGGCGCGTCAAGCTGATCTCGTTGAATTCACTCATCATGTATTCATCTTCATTATCCAAGATGAGAGAAACTTCGGCGATATTTACTTTTTTTCGGGATTCGCTTCCGGCAAAAATAACATCTTCCATTTTCGCCCCGCGAAGTTGTTTAGCTGATTGTTCGCCTAGTACCCAGCGAATGCAGTCGGCAACATTGCTTTTCCCGCTCCCGTTTGGCCCGACAATGGACGTGATGCCTTCATTAAAATCGATGGTCAAAGGAGCGGCAAAAGATTTGAAGCCGGTCACTTCCAGTCGTTTTAAAAACAAAGACGCTCCCTCGCAATCTTTTTGCAATGAAACCTTTTCAAACGAGCTCATCCCTTCTACAATAGAGACTAGAAAAAGGAGGCCCGTCATGAACCTTAACGAAGCAACAGAAGAAAATCTTACTTACATTTTCGAGAAACTCCAAGACCAGCTGCAAGTGGTGAACGCCGCTGTGCTCGATCCAACAGGCTATGATCTCCGGTTTTACGATGATATTAAAGAGATCTATGAGTACGTGGACGGCAATTCAAAACTTAGTGTGAAAGAAATGGACGCGCTCATTTCGGAACTGGGAAGACTTAAAGTCGAGAGTAAAAAATAAACCCGTTTTGTCCTCGCCCACTGCGGGTGGGGGCGAATGGGTCATGCACTATGATAATCGCTACGGAAAAACACAACGCTTTCCGTGGGCCTTTAGCTCAGCCTCCTCGAAAAAAGACGTTCGCTTTTTTCTGCGGGGTCTTACCCACTGCGCTTTCCCACGGGAGTCTCTCTGTTTTTCCTTTTCTGGCCAGTGTTAGAATCATAAATATGATGAAGAGCCACATGAAAAACTGTCCCCTTTGTTCGGACAGTTTTATTGTTTTTTCATGCCGATGTGTCCGAGCTGATTCATGGTTCGGACATTTTCAGTATTTTAGTCCGCAAAAGTGTCCGAGGTTGCCTCATGTCCGGACACTTTTTCCGCCCTCTCATGCAAAAGTGTCCGAATAACCGTCACCCTATTGATTTTCCGCGCTTAATTGCATCAGCGCTTTCTGGGCGGCGTGTTGTTCTGCCGATTTTTTCGTTTTTCCGATTCCTTCGCCTTGATGATCGCCATTGATGGAGACGCGGGCAACGAATTCCCTGCTGTGGGCAGGTCCTTGTTCATCGACGATCTCGTACGTGACCGCGCCCGTTGAAGCTCGTTGGACAAATTCTTGTAGCTGGCTTTTGAAGTCCATTACATCCGTGTAGCTGCCGGTTTCGATTTTTTCATAGACGGTTTGTTCAAGGAAATGGTCCACGGCGTCCATGCCCTGATCAAGGTAAAGGGCACCGACAAATGCTTCGAAGACGTCCGCGAGCATGGCCGAACGTTCCCGGCCTCCCGTCAAATTTTCCCCTTTCCCGAGAAACACGAGGCTGCCAAACTGATAGTTTCGCGCAAGGTCTGCCAGGGAAGGTTCACAAACGACGGCGGCACGCAGTTTCGTCATTTCCCCTTCCTGCATCGTGTGAAAACGGCGATACAAGTATTGGGAAACGCATAATTCCAGCACCGCATCCCCTAAAAACTCCAACCGTTCGTTATCGCTGTCGGCATTGTGTTTCTTTTCATTAACATAGGATGAATGGGTAAAAGCCTGGTACAACAATTGATCATCATTAAATTGCAGTCCTAGTTTCGATAATAAATCACGGAATTTCTGCACATGGGTTTCGCTTGCGTGTATTTTTTTCTTTTTATTTGGAGAGGATTTCATTATTGTTTTCTTACAGCTCCTTTTCAAAAAAACCGGGAAGGCAGCGTACATCTGTCTTCCCGCCTATCTTCCATCACTGCTGTCCTTCTATGTAATTCACGACATCAGCGACGGTGGAAATTTTTTCTGCCTCTTCATCAGAGATTTCCATATCAAATTCATCTTCAAGTTCCATCACGAGTTCAACGACGTCCAACGAATCGGCACCGAGATCATCTTTAAACGTTGCTTCACTGATCACTTCCGATTCCTCGACGCCCAACCGATCGACAACAATCTTTTTTACGCGTTCCAGTGTTTCTGTTTCTGCCATTTTTACTTCCTCCTTTATTTCCTAACCCAGAATGTTTCCTTGTCATTATAGGATATTTGTCCACAAAAAACCAGCCTAACTTTTGGAGGCATCTAACCTCTCACCTCTCACCTCTAAGACATATACATGCCGCCGTCAACATGAAGGGTTTGTCCCGTCATATAGCGGCTTTTTTCGCCGGCGAGAAAACTGACCGTTTCGGCCACGTCTTCGGGGCGCCCGAGTTCGCCGAGCGGGATTTGTGCCAGCAACCCTTCCCGTTGCTCCCCTCCCAGCTCGTCGGTCATCTCTGTCTCAATAAAACCCGGCGCGACGGCATTTACACGAATATGGCGGGAGGAAAGCTCTCTGGCCAACGTTTTCGTCAGTCCAACGACCCCTGCTTTTGCTGCCGTGTAATTGGCCTGCCCTGCATTGCCGAGCGAACCGGTGACCGAACCGATATTAATGATTGATCCCGCACGCTGTTTCATCATCGGGCGTATCGCCGCTTTCGCGCAAAGAAAGACGCCTTTTAAATTGGTATCGAGCACTTCATCCCAGTCGTCTTCTTTCATGCGCATGACTAAATTGTCCTTTGTAATGCCGGCGTTGTTTACGAGCACGTCAATCGCGCCGAACCGGTCCGTGACCGTTTTAAAAAGGGTTTTTACGTCGTCTTCTCGGGCGACGTTTGCTTGCACTGGGAAGGCATCCACCCCATAAGATGCGCATTCTTTCGCGGTTTCCGCGGCTTTTGCTTCATTTCCCGCGTAATTGATAGCAACGTCAGCGCCGTTTTGGGCGAGGTTGAGCGCGATGGCTCGTCCAATCCCGCGGGAAGCCCCGGTAACGAGCGCTTTTTTTCCTTGTAACATTTCCCTATGATCCCTCCTTTGCGTTCAATACAGCGTCGAGATCTGCTTGGTTCTCAACGGAAAACACTTCGACGCCGCGGCGCTGTATTTTTTTTACCAAGCCGGAGAGCACTTGCCCACCGCCGATTTCGATAAACGTATCTACGCCGTCTTCAAGCAAAAATCGAATGCTATCCTCCCAGAGCACGGGAGCAGTGACTTGGGTAACGAGGGCTTCTTTTAGCGTTTCCGCATCGGTCGCCGTTGAGGCAGACGCGTTCATGACGACCGGAACCTCGCTGTTGCGAAAACTTACCGGCGCCAACACGTCTTGCAGCTGCTCGCGGGCGGGTTTCATGAGCGGCGAGTGAAACGGTCCGCTCACGTTTAAAGGGACGACGCGGCGCGCACCCTCTTCCTTGGCACGCTCACCGGCTTCTTTAATGCCGTTCGCCGACCCGGAAATGACGATTTGGTTCGGACCGTTTAAATTCGCGAGTTGAACCGGATTCCCTTCCGCGTTAACTTCGGAAACGACCGCTTGCAAATCTTCCCTATTCATCCCCATCACTGCTGCCATCCCGCCTTCGCCAGCCGGCACTGCAGCTTCCATTAATTCGCCTCTTTTGCGAACAACCGAGACGGCGTCCTTAAAATCGATAACATTGGCGGCGACAAGGGCGCTGTATTCCCCGAGGCTGTGTCCGGCGACGTAATCCGGCTGCAAACCGCTTTCGGAAAAAAGTTGCAATACCGCGGTGCTCACCGTTAATAACGCCGGTTGCGCGTTTGCCGTTTTTTTTAATTCTTCTTCCGGGCCGTTTTTCATCAAGTCGGAAAGGGAAAAGCCGAGGGCTTCGTCCGCTTCAGTCAAAACCGCCTGCGCCACTTTGTTTTCCGCAGCCGCGGTTATGCCCATTCCGATCGCTTGCGAGCCTTGTCCCGGAAACAAAAAGGCCGTTTTCCCCATGTCATTCCCTCCTCTGTTTTTGCAAATCAGCTGCGATAACACCTGCTACATCTTCGGAAACCATCTGCCTGGCTTGGCGTATGGCATGAAAAAAAGCGGTGTGATCAGACGAACCATGGGCTTTTACTACAGGCGCCTTCAAGCCAAACAAACCGGCACCCCCGTAATGGGAATAGCTTAATTTTTGCTTGATTCCCTTAAATGAAGGCTTCAAAGCTGCTGCCGCCAGTTTGTTTTTCATCGTCGAGCTGAGCTCCGTTTTTAAAATGGAAAACAGCGCTTCAGCTGTACCTTCGATGGATTTCAGTAAAATATTTCCGGAAAAGCCGTCGCAAACGACGACATCGCAAACACCGTTCAATACATCTCGTGCCTCGACATTGCCGATGAATGTAAAGTTGGCTTCTTGCATTTGTTCATATGCTTGTTTGGATAATTCATTGCCTTTTCCTTCTTCGGCACCGATGTTTAGCAATCCTACCTTCGGTTGTTTGCGATTTTTGACGCGGCGCATATAGACATCGCCCATAATGCCGTATTGGAACAAATGAGCCGCGCGCGCTTCAATGTTGGCGCCCACATCCAAGAGAAGGAACCCTTCCCCGTCAAGAGTCGGCAGCATCGGTGCCAGCGCCGGGCGCTCCAACCCTTCAATGCGTCCGATTTGCAATAAACCGGTGGACATCAGTGCGCCCGTATTGCCCGCGGATATACTCGCGTCCGCCCGGCTTTCGCGCACTTCCTTGACGGCCAGAACCATCGAGGAATCTTTTTTACGGCGCACCGCCTGGGTCGGGGTCTCATCATTTTCGATCACACTCGTCGTGTGCAACACTTTTATGCGCTCATGGCCCGATAGATGAGGGTTAATCTTCTCCTCATCACCAACGAGTGTCACTTCAAGGTCTTCAAATGCCCGGACAGCTGCTAACGTCCCGGCTACTTGTGCTTTCGGGGCATTGTCGCCTCCCATTGCGTCTATGGCTATTTTCATCGAATGTGCTCCTTTATCTTGCGTTTTTCATGCTTCTTTTCCTCTCGACATGACGAACTCCCCTTTGAAAACGAGGGTTTGGTTGACATAGCTTTTCACGGTAATCACCGGAAAGCCGTGACTGCGTTTTTTTATTTTTGCCTTCGCCACAACCCGTTCACCAGTGTAGACTTGGCGCGTGAAACGAATGTTCGCCCGCCCGGTGACCGCGAACGCGTCGTTGATGATGGCAACCGCGAGCGAGTTCGCCTGCGCGAAGAGGTGATGGCCCCTCGCGATGCCGTTGCGCGTAAATACATGGTCATCGGTAATATCGAGGATGGAAATCGCCTGTTCATCCAATTGCAAATCGACGATTTCTCCGATTACTTCTTCGTTTTGTAAGGCTCGCACATCATCATGATTTGTTTCGGCGAGTTGCTTGATGCGCGTTCGGACTTCCGGAATTCTTAACTCGGACCGATCGAGGCGAATCGTTTGCACACTGACGCCAAAACGCTCGGCCAAGGCCTCATCCGTAATAAAAGGATCGGCTTCTATTGTGTCTTCCAGTTCCTGTTTTCGTACAGCTTTCGTTTTTTTCATCTCGCTTGTGCCAAGGAGGCTCCTTCTTAGATAAACTTGGCTTTCGCCAACCCCCTCTCAGGGTTATATTGTGCGACTAGGACTTGGTACTAATTTTGAAGCAAACATGCATGAAAATCAAGTCTCTGATGGTGAAAAATGGAGGGCGCTCGTTTCCATGGCAACCGGTTTGGCAGGAAATCCGCTAATTCGGTCGCCATGCGCAGGTCATAGCGACCGAACCGGCGGGTCTACTCCGGCTTCAGGCTCCATGAGCGCTCCATGGTGACCGAATCGGCCGGACTGCTCCGGTTTCAGGCTCCATAAACGCTTCATGGCGACCGAACCAACGGGACTACTCCTATTTCGAGCTCCATAGGCGCTCCATGGTGACCGAATCAGCGTGGCTGCACCGGTTTCGGGCTCCATAAACGCTCCATGGCGCCCGAACCGACGAGACAGTCTCTGTTTCGGGCTTCATAGGCGCTCCATGGCGACCGGATCGGCGAGACAACTCCAATTTCGGGCTCCATGGACGGGCGCATTGACTACCATATTGGCAGCGACATCCCGTTTTCTCGTGTTCCATCTTCTTAATCCAATTTTTCCCCGGAAGTTGCGCCTGATCCTTGCACGTAGTCTCGCAAAAGTTGATAATCCGGATGATTCCAAAATGCCTCCGAGTCGAGCAACGTGCTCGCATCTTGCCGGGCGGTGTCCAACGCCCGGTAATCATGGACGGGATCGGCGAGGCGGAACTCGGGCATGCCGCTTTGTTTTTGTCCGAGAAGGTCGCCCGGGCCGCGCAACTGCAAGTCTTTTTCCGCCAAAACAAACCCGTCGGTCGTCTCGGCCATAATACGCATGCGTTCTTTTCCTGTTTCCGACGCGGGATCGCTCAGCAATATGCAATAGGACTGGGACTCGCCGCGCCCAACGCGTCCGCGAAGCTGATGGAGTTGTGAGAGCCCAAAGCGGTCCGCATCATAAATGACCATGATCGTGGCGTTGGCAACATTGACGCCTACCTCCACGACGGTTGTGGCCACGAGGACATCAATGGCTCCGCTCGTAAATTCATCCATCGCCGTTTCTTTTTCTTCGTCCCGCAAACGGCCATGCAAAAGCCCGATGTGGTTACCAGGCATTAGTTCTTCCAATTGGGCGTGGATATCGATCGCGTTTTGCACGTCCAATTGCTCGGATTCTTCAATGAGCGGACAGATGACGTATGCTTGTTTTCCCGCGGACGTTTCTTTGCGGACAAAAGCAATGACGCGCTCGAGCATATCGGGTTTTGCCCAGTACGTTTTCACGGCTTTTCGCCCGCTCGGCTGTTCATCAATACGGGACACGTCCATATCACCGTATGCCGTTATCGCGAGCGTGCGGGGAATAGGGGTTGCCGTCATAAACAAAGCGTCCGGATTCCCTTTATCCCGCAGTGCTCGCCGTTGTTCCACGCCGAAACGGTGCTGTTCATCGGTGATAACGAGGCCAAGATCATGAAAAGGAACCGTCGACTGGATCAACGCGTGCGTGCCGACGATCACCGAAATCTCACCGCTCTCCAGGCCGGCATGGATTTCCCTGCGGCGGGCGGCTTTCGTTGAACCGGTCAAAAGCGCGAGTTCCATGCCGTAGAGATGAAAAAATTCAGCAAGGCTTTCGGCATGTTGAGAAGCGAGGATCTCGGTCGGCACCATCAACGCGGTTTGCTTCCCAGCACTCACGACCGCGTACATGGCGCACGCGGCGACGACGGTTTTCCCAGAACCGACGTCCCCTTGCAGGAGCCGATTCATCTTATGATCTGCTTGAATGTCGGCGAGAATTTCACGAAGCGAACGCACCTGTGCATCGGTAAGTGCAAACGGAAGCCCCTGCACAAATCGGCGGGTAGCGGCTTCATCGATCTCTGTCGGCTGCGCCCGTTCATTTTTTCTGCGCGTGCGTTTATACGCCTGGATGCGTAATTGAAAACGGAGGAATTCCTCGTAAACAACACGGCGTCTCGCGTTTTTAAGCGCTTGCGCGTTTTCCGGTTGATGAAGCGTCGAAAGGGCATCGGCGATCGTCGGCAACTTGTATTTTTTTCGCAAGGAAGCAGGGAGCACTTCCTCCGGAAACACACCTTGTTGGATGACTTGTTTAATCCAGTTTTCCAATTGGCGGACCGTCAGTTTGCCGGTTATGGTATACACGGGGGAATAGGCGCGCGTCTCATCAACGTCTCCGAACTCGATTCTTTGGGCAGTGAGCGTGGCGCGATACCGATCCCACTTTCCGGTCACATTCACTTTCGTCTCCGGTTGAAGCTTATTTTTTAAAAACGCACGATTAAAAGCGACGACTTGAACGAGGTGCCCATCGGCAAATAAACGAAAAGAAAGACGGTTTTTTTTGGCCCCGTAGTATTTGACATTGGGCGGCCCTTGAACGGTGCCGGCAAGGGTGGCTTGCGCATCGTGTTCCAATTCTTCCACCGGGCGGATGGCCACATTTTCATAGCGATGGGGCAAATGCCAGAGCAAATCTTCCCATGTGAAAATACCGAGGCGGTTCAACTCCTTTACCGTCTCCGGGCCTACGCCTTTTAGCGCCTCAATACTCGTTTGCGTTTTTTTTAGGCTTGTCATGGTTGTTTCACGCGCCTCCGTTGCCGTTTTTCACTCTCCGGGTGCTGATGCGTGGGTCATTGGACGTGGCTGGCGACCTAACGTCTGATACGATCATGCGTTAGGGCAAGACCTACCCATGACCTATCCAATGCGTACACCTAGGGCTAATCCCTTCCCTCGTTTTCTTGTGCCGGAGCGGCCGTCACCGCGATTGTTCCCGGTCCAACGTGCGCGCCGATGACGGCTCCGATTTCCGTCGTCACGTCAGACACAACGTTGAGCTTTGCCTTCACGTCTGTAGCCATCGTTTCCGCCGTATCAGCGGCAATCGCGTTGGAAAGGCCTAAGTGAATCGGTTGATCCCCATAAATTGTTTCAAGCTCGGTGACGATCCGCGCCATCGCCTTTTTGCGCCCCCGGACTTTCTCGTATGGATAGACTTCTCCTTCTTCGGTCAGCGACAGAATCGGTTTCATTTTTAATAGCGATCCGAGCAGCGCCGAAGCTTTCCCAATCCGCCCGTTTTTTTCCAAATATTCAAGGGTATCCACCATGAAAAAAACCTTTGTATGTTGCAATAAGTGTTCAAGCCGTTCTCGACATTCATCGCTGTCGGCACCGTTTTTGGCGAGGCGGGCTATATCGGTAACAATAATGCCGAACGCATAGCTTGCCCGTTTGGAATCAATGACTTCGACATTTGCCTCCGCTTCTTCCGCTCCGAGCGTTGCCGCTTGATACGTCCCGCTTAATTGGGACGATAAATGAATGGAAAAAATAACTGTATCTTCCTCCGCGAGCCGATTGTAAAGCGTCTCAAAATCATAAGGGGATGGTTGGGAGGTCGTCGGCATAACGCCGCTTTTTTGTAATTTTTCATAAAAACCCGACGGGGTTAACGTTTCTCCGTCCGTGTACGTTTCATTTTCCCCAAAATTAACATTTAACGGAACGACTGTAATGTCCAATTCTTCCAATAAATCCTTTGGAATGTCCGCGGTACTGTCTGTCACCACTTTTACCCGTGCCATACGTATCCCCCTCGTATAATAGGGAGGTGAGCGCCTCCCCGGATTCTCCTCTACTCGGCCGACAGAATGTAATGATAGAGCGGTTGCTTCCCGTCATGAATTTCCGTTTCCACGTCTTCGTAGCGCTCTTCCACATGGGAAGCAAGCGCTTCCGTGCAGTCCTCATCCGCATCTTCGCCGGCGATGACCGTAAGCATTTCAATCTCTTGATCGATCATGGCTTCGGCAGTCTTTTTCAGCGTTTCTTCCAATGTTTCTCCGGAACTAACGATTTCACCTTCGAGGAGCCCCATGAAATCGTTCTCCTTTATATCTACGCCTCCAATAGTGGTATCGCGAATCGCCTTTGTAACGCTGGCGCTTTTCACCGTTGACATGCCTTCGTTCATCGCCTCTGCATTGGCAGCGACGTCTTCCTCCTCGTTAAACGCAAACATCGCGCCCAAGCCTTGCGGCACCGATTTCGTCGGGATCACACGCACGTCTATTCCCTCAAATACATCTGCCGCCTGTTCGGCCGTCATGACGATATTGCCGTTATTCGGGATAAGAAAAACATGTTCGGCATTCGTTTTGTCAATGGCCTCGATAAATTGCTCCGTGCTCGGATTCATCGTTTGCCCGCCTTCAACGAACGCTTCGACACCGAGGCTTTCAAATAATGCTTGAATGCCGGATCCCATCGTAACGGCAATTACGGCGTACGTTTGCTTCTGTTCCGACGTCTGTTCCGTAGCTTCTTGATGCATGTGCGAAGAGAGCTCCGCATGTTGTTCCCGCATATTATCAATTTTAACGTTGATCAGCTCGCCATATTTTTGCGCTTCATCCATGACGGCGCCCGGGTACTCCACGTGTATATGTATCTTGAGCAAATCTTCGTCGCTCACGACGAGCAATGAATCGCCATGTTCGCTTAAGCGTGAACGGAATGCATCTTCGTTGAACGGATTCTCCTTTGTCTTCGCTTCATCAAAACGGATCATGATTTCCGTGCAATAGCCGAACTCAATGTCTTCGGGGGCTATATCGCCCTGGACGTGATGATGCTCGGCTTCCACGAGGGAATCCATCGAAGGCTGCTCCGCGGTTTCCGTTGCGTGATCGACGGTTGATTCCCCTCGCAACCCTGCTTGCATGCCTTCATAAATATGCAAAAGCCCTTGCCCGCCTGAATCGACAACCCCGACTTCTTTCAAAACAGGCAATAAATCGGGGGTGCGTTCCAATGAACGTCTCGCCTCGGCAAGCGTTTCTTCGAGCACGGCGTCGGCATCGTTATGCTTGCGCGCTTCTTTACGCGCTGCTTTTGCGGCGTCTTTGGCCACGGAAAGGATGGTTCCTTCCACCGGTTTCATAACGGCACGGTAAGCTGTGTCCACGCCGTTCTCGAAAGCGGCGGCCAAGGCAAGGCCATCGACGTCGTCTTTTTTTTCAATCCCTTTTGCAAATCCGCGGAACAATTGGGAAAGTATGACTCCCGAATTTCCCCGTGCGCCCATCAGCAAGCCTTTGGAAAAATGCTTCGCCACCGCTGACGCGCGCGTATCCTCCCCTTGCTTCATTTCTTTTACGCCGGAGTTGATCGTTAAACTCATATTCGTTCCCGTATCGCCATCGGGCACCGGAAAAACGTTTAAAGCGTCGACACGTTCCGAATGTTGATCGAGGACATACGCCCCTTCCGCGAACATGTCGATCAGGGTTTTCCCGTCAATTTTCGTTGTCACTGTTCATCCACCTCACTCCACTACGGGTTGCTTACACGCACACCCTGCACAAAAATGTTGACCGATTCGACCGCGAGCCCCAGCATTTGTTCCAGTTGATACTTCACTTTCGTTTGCACATTGTAAGCGACTTCCGATATTTTCGTCCCGTAGCTGACGATAATGTACATATCGATGTGAAGATCGTCGTCGAATTCGCGGATGACGACCCCCCGTGAAAAATTATCCCTTTTTAACAACTCGGATAATCCGTCCTTGATTTGTTTCTGGGAAGCCATTCCCACAATTCCGTAAACGTCTGTCGCGGCGCCACCGGCAACTGTGGCAACCACTTCTTTTGATATATCGATGGATCCCAATTGAGAGTTCATTTCAAGGGCCATAACCATCCTCCTTATATAGGATTTTTTCCTGAACGATCGGCTATGATCATCTTACTATAATCATGCACTTTTAAACAAGAGAACGTTGCGATTATCGGTCAGGTTATGCTAAGATATTGGGGTGTAATCATGCAGGTTGCGTAAAGGAGGTCATCGAATGTCCAGAAAATGCATCGTTACCGGACGAGGACCATCATCCGGAAACAAACGTTCACACGCGAATAACTCAACGAAACGCCGTTGGGGCGCGAACGTACAAAAAGTACGGATTTTGGTTAACGGAAAACCAAAAAAAGCTTACGTATCGACGAAAGCTTTGAAAGCCGGCAAGGTCACGCGTGTTTAATTAGCCGACCGCCGGCTTTTTCTTTTGTAAAAATTTATTCGGGAAGGCGTTTCGCGCGTTCGGGCGGCATGAACGCTTCATGGTTACCGAAATGACGCTCGCTTCTAGAATTCGGTCGCCATAACAGCTTCATGGCGACCGAAAAGCGAGGTTCCGATCACTTTCGGGTCCCATGGGAGCTCCATGGTTACCGAAAAGCGGTGTTCCAATCAATCTCGGGTCCCATGAGCGCTTCATGGCGACCGAAATCGGTGGATACGAGCGTGCCCGGGCTTCATGGACGCCCCATAGCGACCAAAAGGTTCTGCTTCGATCAAGTTCAGGCGCCATGAGCACTCCATGGCGCCTTGTATCCCCCGTAAGGGCGCCATAACAGCTCGACTCCGGTATAGTCCATATAATTGTGTAAAAAGAAAAAGGGTCAAGTCGACTCCCGTGTTACAATGTTTTCAGCGAAAAAAACAAACAGGAGGAATCGACAATGACCCAGTTCCATCTTACCCTAAACGCGGATCAATTAAAAGAAGAGCTCATGAATTCAGACATGAGTGCCGTCGCGAAATCCTCGATGGTCCTCGTCCTGAATCAAATCATGGAGCAGGAGCGCGATGATTACTTACAAGCAGCAGCCTATGAACGCAATGGCGCGCGTGTGGACTATCGAAACGGCTATTACGAACGTGATTACACGATGTCTTTTGGGAAAGTCACACTGACCGTTCCACGCACGCGCAACGGCGAATTCTCTCCCTCTGTGTTTGAGAAATATGCACGTTCCGAACAAGCCTTTCTCTTAGCGATGTTGGAGATGGTCGTTAACGGCGTATCCACGCGGAAAGTCACGAAGGCTGTGGAAGAGCTTTGCGGCGAGCGTGTGTCCAAATCTTTCGTGTCCTCGCTCACCGAAAAATTAGACCCGGTCGTCAACGAATGGGCCCAGCGCCCTTTGAACGTGAATGCCTACAGGTATGTCTACGCCGATGCCATGTATATTAAAGTCCGTGAGGATCAAAAGGTCGTCTCCAAAGCCGTTTATATCGCGCTCGGGGTCAATGACCAAAACAAACGGGAAATCATTGGTCTTCAAGTGAATCATGCCGAATCCAAAGAGGGATGGTTTCAATTCTTTCAATCGCTTCAAGCCAGGGGTCTGGCATCGCCACAATTGGTGATTTCCGATGCGCACGAAGGCCTGAAACAGGCCATTCAACAAGCGTTTGTTGGAACCTCGTGGCAACGGTGCACGGTTCATTTTAAGCGAAACTTGTTTGAACACATCCCCAAAAAAGGTTCAGAAGGCTTTCGTTCGCTCGTTAAGGAGCTCTTAAACGGGAGTTCTCCTGCAAGAGCCCGCCAGTTACGCACCGAGATCTTTGATCAATACGAGGGCGTCAAAGGTTATGAAAAAGCGTTAGAGAAACTCGATGAAGGATTTGAAGATGCGATTCAATTTATGAATGAACCCATCGCTTATCATGACCAATTGCGCACGACAAACAATCTCGAAGGGATAAATTCCGAGGTTCGCCGCCGCGAGCAAGTCATTCGGATTTTTCCAAATACCCAATCCGCCTTTCGATTAATTGGAGCGTTGCTCAAGGAACATGAAGAAAGCCTTGATCGTGGTAACCGAACGTTTTTAAAAGGAAAACCAACCGATTTGTAAGCAAATGAAAAGGCAAGAAAGCAAGGGTGATTCAGCAAAATTTTCCTTCTAGGGCGCCCGCGGGCGCCCTAGAAGGAAACACCCCAAGTTCAAAACCTATCTCCCACTCGCTGATTCATTGTGATACTTTTACACATAATTAAGGACTTGACTTCGACTCCATCTTATAGTTCGTTGAAACCCGAATACAGCTTGCGATATAATTTCACGCGCCTGCCTAATATTTTATCGCATGAAAGCTCTTTGCGATCGTATTTTACGTATCTTTACCTAAATTATATCGTATTGTGCGTGTATACGTTATAATTCATGTGATTTTCTCGAAATTATATCGCATGATGATAAAACGCCGGCTTCCCGAACGACCCCGCTCCCACCCCCGCGCCCATCGAAAAAAGCACCGGCGCAATCCCCGGTGCTTTTTCCTTCCCCTATCCTTTTTTAATCGAGCCTAGAACAGCGCGGACGAACCCTCCCAGAAATTTCGGCAACTTAATGGTATAAAATTTCATCACTATTCCTCCTTGAAGGCCAGCTTAATGCACGGACAGCCATGATGGCACATACGGATTCTTCTATATGTATATTCGCCATTCCCGAAATAGTACATTAAAATTTTTATTTTTTTGCCTCAAGATCCCGAAGAGCAACACAAACATTACTCTCCTCCTTGCAACTTCCGCACAGCTTCGCCCCGATCGTCTTTTTTAAAAATATAAGACCCGGCAACAAGAAGGTTTGCGCCCGCTTGCACACACAGCGGGGCCGTTTCGTCATCAATCCCGCCGTCGACTTCAATCCAAATGGTTGCATTCCCGTCTTCCGCCATCGTTTTAACGGCACTGATTTTTTCCAACACGCCTTCGATAAACGATTGGCCGCCGAAGCCCGGATTTACGGTCATTAACAAGACGAGATCAACGTCTGCCAGCACATGCTTGAGCACATCAACGGGCGTATGGGGGTTAATCGCCACCCCCGCTTTTGCCCCCTGCTCTTTGATCAGATGGACGGTTCGGTGCAAGTGGGGGCAAGCTTCCGCGTGGACGGTAACGATATCGGCTCCGGCCTCCACAAACGCGGGGATGTATTTTTCCGGCTGTTCAATCATCAAATGCACATCCAACGGTAACGCGGTGGAGCGTTTTGACGCTTCGACGATCATCGGGCCGATCGTAATGTTTGGCACGAAATGGCCATCCATGACATCGACGTGAATCATGTCCGCGCCCGCTTCTTCCACGGAAACGATTTCTTCTTTTAATGATGCAAAATCAGCTGCCAAAATAGACGGGGCGATTTTTGCCATCGCTCAATACCTCCTGCTTTCTTCAACTTCATTAAAAAAATGCCGGTAATGCTCATATCGGCCGCCGGCAATTTCTCCTCGTTCAACGGCCGCTTTCACGGCACAGCCATCCTCTTTGCGATGGGTACAGCCCCGATATTTACACTCCATTCTCGCGGCGCTAATTTCCGGAAAACAGTCTTGCACGAGTTCCATTTCAATGCCTGTAAAATCGAGGGAACTGAAACCGGGGGTATCGGCAACACTCCCGCCGCCAACGCTTAAAAGTTCTACATGGCGGGTCGTATGCTTCCCCCGTTCCAAACTTTCGGAGATATCGCCCGTTTCCAATTCCAAATCGGGAGCGAGGCGATTGAGAAGCGTTGATTTCCCTACCCCTGAAGGACCGGCCAAAACCGACACGCGATCTTGAAAATAAGGCAGTAATCGCTTCTGCAGGTTTTCATCGTCTTCGGATGGGACGATCACCGGATAACCGACGTCTTCGTATATCTTTTGATAGTCGTGAAATGCTTCGCATTCCTTTTCTGAAGCAATATCGTTTTTCGTAACGACGATGATCGCATCCACGTCCATTGCCTCGACATGGACAAGGATACGGTCGAGCAAATACCCGGAAAACGTAGGTTTCGTGATGGAAAAAATGAGAAAAACCTGATCGATATTGGCCATCGGCGGCCGGTGCAACAGATTCGTACGCGGATGAACAGCCGTGATGTAGTCATTCGCAAACGTAACATAGTCGCCGACCAACGGTTTGATTTTTTGTTTTCGAAACAAGCCGCGCGCGCGACATCGAAACACTGACGCCTCGCTTTTTACATCATAGAAACCGCCGACGGATTTCACAATTTGCCCTTCATACACATAGGGTCCTCCTTTATCCCGATTCAGTCTTCATAAGAAAATGAATTGGATTGTGCTTCCTCTCCGTCCAAATACAACGTATACGAACCATCGGTATCCGGTGTGACTTCAAGGTTAACTTCGTATTCCGTGTCTTCGGTGATCTCCTCTTCTACATAAACCTCCGTCCCGTCTGTGGTCGCATCCTCATACTCGATTTCTATCTCATAAGCGTTGTCGTCGGACACCTCGACCGGAATGGTCGCGACCACCGTTTGGGCAGGTTCGTCTTCGTCTTCTTCTTCGTCTTCCTCTTCCTCTTCTTCCGGCGGAGGGCCATCGGAAATGACAAAGCTTATTTCCGTTCCTTGCGACACGGTAACATACGGCCCCGGATCATGGGAAATCACTTCCCCTTCCGGCACATTTTCCGATTCGCTTCTCTGAAAAGAACCGGTTAAATTATTCGCTTCCAAATAATTGTTAACGCCATCTTGCGATGTGCCGGTAAGATCTTCAAGAGTGACATCCGGCGCTTCACTGTAAGTGATCTGCACGGTCGTTTCCCCTGGAACAACTTCTTCATCGGCAGCAGGCGTTTGCTCTATGACTAAATCTTCGGCAACGTCTTCCGTTTCTTGGGATATGAGATCGACGTCTTCAAAGTCTTGCAATTCCTCGAGGGCTTGTTCATATTGCAAGCCGATAACATCCGGCATTTCCACGGTCTCCTGTCCTTCGCTTACGGAAATCGCCACCGTCTGTCCTTCACGTACAGTTCTGCCCGCGCTCGGGTCTTGATGAAAAATCACGTCTTCCTCTGCTTCCTCGTGGAATTCATATTCCAATTCCGGCTGCAAATTCAGCGCTTCCAGCTCTTCGATCGCTTCATTTTCTTCGGACCCAACCACATCCGGCACCTCAACTTCATCCGGGCTTAATAACGCGGGAACGACTGTAAAAGCCGCGATGATGGCGATTAGAACCAATAGTGCGATTCCCGCTATTTTCCATAACCGTCGCTTTTTTTTATTCCCGCTCGGCTCCGGAGACGCTTCCGGCGTTTCTTCATCGTCTGCGCCGTTTGCAACTTTTGTGTCTTCCGTATTGTGCCCGGGACCAACGGCAGGAATCGGTCGTGTACTTTCTTCATCAGGATCCGCAATATGAATGGGCGCTTCATTGATCCGTTCCGGCGACAAGGCTGTTTCCCCGTCCAAATGCATTTTTTCCACATTTTCATATCGCTGCAATGGATCCTTAGCCGTGGCCCTGCGAATAATGTTATTTACGCTTTCGGGCAGATCACTGCGCAAATCTTTCGCATTCGGAAATGGATCCTGCAAATGCTTGAGGGCGATGGAAACAGCCGAATCGGCGTTGAAAGGCAAAAGCCCGGTAACCATTTCAAACAGGGTGACCCCGATGGCATAGATATCCGTTTTTGTCGTTAGCGTGCCTGCGCGCGCCTGCTCCGGGGACATGTAGTGGACGGACCCGAGCACGGAATTCGTCTGGGTAATCGTCGCTGCAGAGGATGCGCGGGCAATTCCGAAATCCGTTACCTTTACGCTTCCATCTTCATCGAGCAATATGTTTTGCGGCTTTATATCACGATGGATAATGCCTTGGTCATGGGCATAGGCGATCGCGCTTGTCAATTCCGAGAAAATCCGCATCGCCTCGTCAAAAGGCAATGCCCCCTCGTTTACGATCTTATCCTTGAGGGTATTGTTACGCATATACTCCATGACAATATAAAAAATTCCATCATTTTCGCCTAAATCAAAAATATCAACGATATTGGGATGCACAAGGTTCGTAGATGCCTCCGCCTCCCGCCGAAATCGCCGTACAAACGCTTCATCATCGACGTGCTGGGGCTGAAGGACTTTGACGGCAACGTCCCGCTCAAGAATAATATCACTGGCTCGATAGACGTGGGCCATCCCGCCGCCAATGTAAGCTTTCACCTCATAACGTCCGTCGATACGCTCTCCAATCATGAATCGGTTCCCTCCTCATCATGATGCGCGAGAATGACACTAATGTTATCCTCGCCCCCGCGCGCAAGCGCCTCCCGGATGAGGGCATCGGCAGCTTCAATGATCGAGTTTTCACTGCTCAACATAGCTTCCACATCCATCTCCCCCAGTTTATCCGAGAGACCGTCGGAACAGAGCAATAAAACGGCTCGTGCCGGAAAATCATAAACGTCGACGTCGACGTCGATCTCTTCTTCCGTTCCGATCGCACGGGTGAGCACGTTTTTGCGCGGATGATTTTCGGCTTCTTCCGGTGACAGTTCTCCTTTTTTGACTAGTTCATTGACGAGGGAATGATCGCTCGTGATTTGTTCAATCATTCGTGATTGCAGCCGATACGCGCGGCTGTCCCCGACATGGGCAACGACCATCGTGCCTTTGTAAAGCACAGAAGCGACAACCGTCGTTCCCATTCCGTTAAAAGCAGCTTCATCGATGGATTTGTTATAAACGGCCCGATTCGCCCGTTTTATTTCCGCTCGCAGCCAATCCTTAATGTCACTGATTTCGTTTTTGGGCGGATGGTCTTGCCAGGAATCCCGTAAAGCTTCGACGACCATCCCGCTCGCCACATCTCCGGCACGATGCCCGCCCATGCCGTCGGCAACGACGGCGAGCGTCATACCCTCGCCATAAAAAAGGCCTCCGGCATCTTCATTATGGCGTCTAACATTTCCTACGTCTGTCCTGAACACTGTTTCCATCCGTTCACCCCGTTTCTTTCGCCCGCAACTGGCCGCAAGCGGCATCAATGTCATGGCCTTGCTCCCGGCGAATCGTGACATTGATGCCTCGAGCTTTAAGCGTGCGTTCAAAGGCAAAAATATCGGCACGCGTCGAGCGAATATAGTCTTTTTCGGGCACGTCATTAACGGGAATCAAGTTGACGTGCCCTTTCGTATGGCCGATTAAATCCGCGAGCTCTTCGGCGTGCTCCACTTGATCGTTCACGCCCCCAAAAAGCCCGTATTCATACGTGATCCGTCGATTCGTTTTATTTTGGTAATAGTCAATTGCATCCATCAATTTATGCACAGGAAAGGCACGGTTAATCGGCATCAAACGTCCCCGAATTTCTGAATTGGGCGCGTGCAGGGAAACGGCAAAATTGATTTGCAAGCCTTCATCCGCAAAACGGTAGATTTTCGGAACCATTCCACTCGTGGAAACGGTAATATGGCGAGCGCCGATATTCAATCCTTCATCGTCGTTCACCGTGCGCAAGAACGCCATCAAGTTATCGTAGTTATCGAACGGCTCGCCAATGCCCATCACGACAATCGAATCGATCCGTTCCCCGCTTTCGTCAAGGGCACGCTGAACATCGAGCACTTGGGCGACAATTTCACCGGCTTCCAAATTCCGTTGCAACCCCCCGAGTCCCGACGCGCAAAACGTGCATCCCAAGCGACAGCCGACCTGCGTCGTCACGCACAGACTGTTGCCGTAATCGTGGCGCATCAACACCGTCTCGATGGAATAATTATCCTCAAGCTCAAACAAGAATTTGATCGTGCCATCGGTGGACGTTTGCCGAAGTTTTTCACGCAAGCGCGTCAACGAGAACGCCTCTTGCAGTTTCGCCCGCAAGGCTTTCGGCAAATTGGTCATTTCTTCCATACTATCCACCCGTTTTTGATACAGCCATTCGAAGACCTGTTTCGCGCGAAAAGCCGGCTCCCCATTCTCTTTCATCCATTCCTTACAACCCTCGTAGGTCAACGACAGCAAGGAAGGTTTCATCGCTTTTGTCGCTTCTTTTTGCAATGCTTTCATGTATGATTCCCTCGTTTCTTCATGGCGGCGATAAAAAAACCGTCACTTTCATATTGCTGTGGTAAAATTAACCTTTGGCCACGTTCCGTCTTTAGGCCAAGACGTGCATCCAATGTATCATCCAATTCAAACGAAGCGTTGTTTTCAAGAAAGGCAGCGATCACGTCTTCGTTTTCCGCCGGCATGACCGTACACGTGCTGTACACTAGGAACCCGCCCGGCTTCAAGCATTCAGCGGCCGCCTCCAAAATATTTAATTGCAACGCCGCGAGCGTTTCGATCTCTTTCGGGTCGGTGTGCCATTTGATGTCAGGCTTAGCCCTTAAAACGCCGAGCCCACTGCACGGCGCATCAACGAGTACACGATCAAAGCTTTCCGCTTCAACGCTTGCGGCAAGTTCGGTGGCATCATCGGTTTGGGCCTTGATACTCTTTAAGCGTAAACGTTCTGCCTGCTCGGTGATCAGCGTGCGTTTATGGAAGTGAATGTCATTGGCGAGCACTTCCCCGTCGTCTCCCATTCGTTCGGCGATATGGGTCGCTTTTCCGCCCGGGGCGGCACAGGCATCAAGGACGCGCATCCCCGGCTGTGGATCTAGCGCGTAGGTCACGAGCATGGAGCTTTCGTCTTGAAAAGAGAAGGCACCTTTTTTGAACCATTCGCTGTGCAACGGTTGTCCTTCCGTAACGATCAAACTGTCGGGCGCTACGTTTCCCGGGGTTGTTTTCACGCCACCCGCATCCAAATGTGCCTGTAAGGCCGAACGGTCCGTTTGCAGCCGATTCACGCGCAGCGTCGTATACGCCCGCTTGACGTTTGCTTCACACATGTCTTGTGTGACCGCTTCTCCGTAGGCATGCACCCATTTGCTCACGAGCCATTCCGGGTGTGACGCGGAAAGGGCGATCCGTTTGACGGGGTCCGTGATGTTACGATAGTCCGGAAGCCCTTGGCGGGCCACGTTTCGGAGCACGCCGTTCACGAACCCTTTTAATCCGCCCCTTCCCCACGCTTTTGCGAGTTCCACCCCTTCATGGATAGCCGCGCGCTCCGGCACCCGATCCATAAAAAGCAATTGGTACACGCTCATGCGCAAAATCGTTTTCACCCTGCGGTCGGTTTTGCGGAGCGGATTTTTCATGACGCTTCCGAGCACATCATCGATCGTATTCAAGCGTTTGATTGTCCCGTACACGACTTCGGTGACAAAACGTGTATCCACGTCCGCTAACCGGTGTTCACGGAACGATTCATTGAGCGCAAGATGACTGTACGCTTGATCACTAAACACGCGATCAAGGATTTTTGCCGCCCGCATGCGCGGGGCTTTATCCGTCATTTTCGCCATTGCCGAATACCTCTCCTGCTTCTAAAGATTGTCCGCGCCCCCTCAGAAAGTCACCGACGGCCATTTTTTTCTTGCCGGCCGGCTGCACTTCCTGTAAAGAGAGCCCGTGTCCGTCTCCGCAAGCGACGATGATGCCTTCATCAGCGTCAACGCGAACGATTTCGCCCGCTTTTTTTTGCGGATAGCGTTCATTTACGCGGGCGGCGCGCCAAATTTTCAAGCGCTCATCGCCCCAATGGGTATAGGCGACGGGCCAAGGGTTCATGCCGCGAATCTGGTTATACACAGCTTCGGCAGGTTTTTGCCAATCAATACGTTCCTGTCCGCGGGAAAGGTTGGGCGCGTACGTCACGCCACCTTCCTCCTGCGGTTCGGGCATGACTGTTCCGGCGGCTATCGCCGGCAATGTGTGGCGAAGGAGATCGGCGCCGAGCGCGCTTAGTTTGTCATGAAGCGTGCCGGCAGTGTCCGTCTCCTCGATGGGAAGGGACGCTTGCGCGAGCATATCCCCGGCGTCCAGTTTTTTTACCATATACATAAGGGTGACGCCCGTTTCTTTTTCCCCATCGATGACTGCCTGGTGTATCGGAGCGCCGCCGCGGTATTTCGGCAAAAGGGAAGCGTGGACGTTCACGCAGCCGAAGGAAGGCGCGGTTAAGAGCGTTTCCGGCAGCAGCTGGCCATAAGCAGCGGTGACGACAAGGTCCGGGTGCGGTTCCAGAATGTCCGTAATGGATTCCTTAACCTTGGCCGGCTGCAAAACCTCCAAGCCGAGCCGCTCCGCCTCTTCTTTTACAGGCGGCTTCGCCGGTTTTTGTTTTCGTCCTTTCGGCCGGTCCGGTTGGGTGACGACTTTAAGGACCGTATGCCCCTCATCAACAAGCATGTTAAGCACCGGAACGGCAAAATCGGGCGTTCCCATAAATACAATTTTCAAGCTTTGGCGTCCTCCTTCTTAACAGTTACATGAACATATTCGGGTCCCGATCGATCGTAATGAACCTTTGGTCTTGTTGCAATTCCTTTTGATAATAACTGAATAATTCATGTAAAACGTCCGTGATTTCAGGCTCATCCCTGTATTTTATCATGCATTGGCAACGATATCTATCTTTAATGCGGGCGATTGGCGAAGGAGTCGGCCCGAGGATGACGGTATCATCGCCCAGACGATCGCGCAACAGCTTGGCCGCGTGCGTGCCCGCTTTCATCGCGGTCGCGTACGTGACGTGGGCAAATGTAATCAATGTGAGAAAATAGTATGGGGGATAGCCCGCTTGTTTTCGTTGCCCTAATTCTTTCTTAAAAAAAGATAAATAATCATGTGTTTGCGCATGCTGAATCGCATAGTGCTCCGGCGTATACGATTGAATGATGACTTCCCCTGCTTTTTCGGCACGCCCGGCCCGGCCGCTCACTTGTGTCAACAACTGAAACGTCCGCTCTTGCGCCCGAAAATCAGGGAGGTGCAAAAGCGTGTCCGCAGCAAGCACGCCGACGAGGGTAATGTTCGGAAAATCCAGTCCTTTAGCGATCATTTGCGTCCCGAGCAAAATGTCGGCGTCGCCGTTTCCAAATTGTTTTAACAGCCGTTCATGGGCGCCTTTGCGTTTCGTCGTGTCGTTGTCCATGCGAATGATGCGGGCATCGGGAAGCAACTGCTGCAATTCTTCTTCCACACGTTGGGTGCCGGTGCCAAAATACCGAATATGCGTGCTTTCGCAACTGGGGCAACGCTCGTACACGCGCTCCTCGTGGCCACAGTAATGGCATTTTAGCTGACCATCGCGGCGATGGAACGTGAGCGAGATTTCGCAATGGGGGCACATGCCCACATACCCGCAATTGCGGCACATAACAAACGTCGAAAAGCCACGCCGGTTTAAAAAGAGTACCGCTTGCTCCCCTTTTTCGATGCGGTCACGCAATTTTTCCAATAGCTTTATGGAAAAAACGGAACGGTTCCCTTCCCGCATTTCCTCACGCATATCGACGGTCTCAATGGCCGGGAGCGGCTGTTGGTTAATTCGTTCCGGCAAGGAAAGCATTTGGTAAGCCCCTTTCGCTGCCCGTGCATAACTTTCCATCGAGGGGGTCGCGCTCCCGAGGAGCACCGGCGAGCGGTGTTGCCCGCTCCGCCAAATGGCGATTTCGCGGGCGTGATAACGGGGATGCTCTTCTTGTTTGTACGTACTTTCGTGTTCTTCATCAATGACGATGAGGCCGAGATTCGTAAACGGCGCAAAAACGGCCGAGCGTGCCCCGACAGCGACTTGCACGCGTTGATCCTGAATTTTTTTCCATTCGTCAAAACGCTCGCCAACCGAAAGCGCGCTATGAAGAACGGCTACGCTCGCCCCGAAGCGCCGTTTAAACCGTTCCACCATTTGCGGGGTGAGCGATATTTCCGGCACGAGCACGATCGCTTCTTTCCCTTGTTGAAGGACGCGGTCAATGGCTTGTAAGTAGATTTCGGTTTTCCCGCTCCCGGTAACCCCATGCAAAAGGAGCGAGGCGGATTTGCGTTGATCCATCGTTTCCTCGATTTGCCCGAGCACTTGTGACTGTTGGGCGGTGAGGGTTGCCTTTTCCTCGTCTCCGTCGCCTTCGGCACTTGTGTACGGGTTACGGTCAATGACAATCTCGTTTTCCCGTAAAAAGCCGTTTTTGACGAGGGTGTTGATGACAGCACGGGAGATCGACAGCTGTTGGATGAGCGTCGAGATTGGAACCGCCGTTTCCTCGTAATGCTCGGCAATCGTCGCGAGCGTTTCTTGTTGCTTTTTCGTAGCGGGCATTTCTTTGAGGCCGGACGGGACCGTCACCGCTTTTACTTTTCGGTGTTTGGCCTGGTCTTTAAGCTCATAGCGCTCAGTGATTTGTTGGTGCTCAACGGCCGAGCGGATGTCGCGCAAGAGACGGGCGTCGCTCGGAACGTTTGCCCAATTGATTTCGCCTGCTTGTCCGAAGAGCGCTTGCACATTCATGGGCAGTCGCGATCGTTCGGCTTCGACGACCCCGATTTTTTTTACCGCTTTCGCGCGCATGGCCGCCGGGATCATGGCTTGAAAAGCGGTAATCTGAAAGCAAATCGTTTCTCTTGACATCCACGCGCCTAACGCCAATAACTCCTCATTCAAAACAGGCGTAATGTCGAGCAACTCAGCGACACTTTTTATTTTTTCCACGTTTGTTTCGCTAACAATATCTACGATAAAACCGGTCAGTTTTCTGTTTCCGAATGGCACGAGGGCGCGCATGCCTATGCTAGCCGTTTGCGCGAGCGCATCGGGCAAATAATAATCGAAAGGATGGTCGGTCCCGCCGCTCGGGACATCAACGATGATTTTCGCGTACACGTTCTCCGTCTCCTTTAAAAAGCGGTTGGATCTCTTCCAATAAACGATCAGCCAAGTCCTCTTTGCTCTGTTTGTCGTATTCGATCCTCTCGCTGTCACGGCGAAAGATTGTTATTTTGTTATCATCGCTCGCAAAACCGATGCCTTTTTCATTGACATTGTTGGCGACGATCATGTCCAGATTTTTTTCCTGAATCTTCTTCTCGGCATATTGCGCCAGATTCTTGGTCTCGGCAGCGAATCCGACGAGGATTTGCTTGTCCTTGCGGCGCCCGAGCTCTCCGAGAATATCAACCGTTCGGACCATGTTTATGTTTAAGTCGCCATCGCTTTTTTTCACTTTGTGCGCAAAGGTTTCATCCGGGGTATAATCGGCTACCGCTGCCGTTTTGATAACGAGATCAGCATCATCATACAATGGCGCAATTGCATCGAACATATCTTTGGCGGACGTCACGTCAATGCGCTCCACCCCCGGCGGCGTCGGCAATTCCACCGGTCCGGTAACGAGTGTCACTTCCGCCCCTTGCGCCTTGGCCGCTTGGGCGATGGCAAAACCTGTTTTTCCAGAAGAACGATTGGACAAAAACCGCACCGGATCGATGATTTCACGCGTGGGCCCCGCGGTAACCAGCACTTTTTTTCCTTTTAGGTATGGAAGTGACGGGGTTTGCACGTTTTCTAAAATAGCGAAAATATCCTCCGGTTCCGCCATGCGCCCTTTGCCGATCCAGCCACACGCCAAATAGCCGGAACCGGGCTCGATGAAGCCGACGCCGCGCGCTTCCAACTTGCGTATATTTTCAACGACGGCAGGGTGCTCGAACATGTTCACGTTCATGGCCGGCGCGATATAGACAGGTGCCCGTGTCGCCAGTAACGTCGTCGTGAGCATATCATCGGCGATCCCGTTCGCATATTTTCCGATGAGATCGGCCGTCGCCGGCGCAATCACAACATCATCCGCCCAATCGGCAACATCGATATGGGCAACCTTGTCCACCTCTTCTTCAATAAACGTATTCACGTATACGCGCTCCCGCGTCACAGCCTGAAACGTCAAAGGGGTGATAAATTCACGCGCGCCTTCGGTCATGATCACCTTTACATTCGCGCCCGCCTGGCTCAACTTTGAAGCAAGCGCGGCCGCTTTAAACGCGGCAATCCCACCAGTGACACCGAGAATAATATTTCTGTCGTTCATCGTAAGGTAAGCTCCTTTCCGTACTCTAATACTCGCATTATATCATTCCGGTTGTCGAATTACAGCGATTTTGAGGTGATTTCTCTGGTGGGATTGGGGGTAGGGAGCAAGCAATATGATCGCAAAATCGCTCATACGATATAATTTCGGTCGCAGCACATAAAATACGTTCGCAAATGGATCCCTTGCGATATAATATTGGACATGATCCGAGAACTGAGTAGGCGTAGTCATTACTGACTACGCCCCTCACAGATCCACACGTGCGGGTCTACGCATGTGGCTCCTCCCATTTATCCCGTTTAGAGATAAGTTTCTGATAGACAGATGTTAAGCTAACAAGGTTTAATCGCTGGAAGTAATCATTATCGAGAGCGACATGAACCATCGGACTCTTGGAACTTCGCCAAGCGAACATGCGAATCCCTCTCAGTTCATCTTCCTTCCATCCCTTGTTTCTTAATACACGATGGAGGTTTTTGACATAGCGCCAACTCCGTAGCTGTATCATGCGCAATCGACGGCGAACCCACGCATCCCATTTTCGAAATTTCCCTTTCACATGCCCATGTCCAAAGTAATTCGCCCATCCCCGAAGATAGGGGTTCAATCGGTTGTGAATGAGTGTTTCAAGATCAACGGTTTGATTCCGTCTTGTGATTTCCTTGACTTTCTTCTTAAACTTCGCTTCCTTCTTTGGGTCAATTCTTCGAATATGCTTGTAGAACTCAAAACCAAGAAATGTAAACGGTTCTTGCTTGACATCAACGACCTTCGTTTTCGTCGGATGCAACGCCAGACCCAAGTCATTCTCAAGGTAGCGGGTAACGCTTCTCATCACTCGTTCCGCTCCTTTTTGGCTTCGGCACAAAATGACGAAATCATCCGCAAACCGAACAATACGATGCCCGCGTTCCTTCATCAGCTCATCCAATTGGTTAAGGTAAATATTGGAAATTAATGGACTCAAGACGCCGCCTTGCGGAGCACCCAAAGGCGTGTCTTCATACAAATCCCCTTCCATGACACCTGCCCTCAAGATTTGCTGGATGAGTTGAATCACAGAACCATCTGTCACCCGTTTACGGATTTGAGCTTCCAATCGGTCATGCGGAATCGTGTCAAAGTAGCTTTGCAAGTCCGCATCGATCACATACGCGTATCCCTGTCGAAGATATTCACTCACTTGGTCCAGCGCCATGTGGGCACTGATAGTCGGGCGAAATCCATAACTGCACGGAAGGAAATCTTCTTCAAAGATCGGTTCAAGGATGTTTCGGATCGCCGCTTGGACCACTCGATCTTCCACCGTGGGGATACCGAGCGGACGCTTCTTCTTTCCATCCTCTTTCGTAATCATCTTTCGGCGGACAGGTTTGGGGCGATAACGTTTGTCTTTCAGCTTTTGCTGGAGCACTTCTAGATTGTCCTCCAGTTCTGCCTCATAGTCGCCAATTGTCACCTTGTCTACGCCGGGAGCTCCTCCGTTCTTCTTTACTTGAACGAAAGCGTCTCGTAGATTAGCCTTAGCGAACACTTTGTCGTACAAGCTGTACCACACGCGTCCTTTCATCGGTCTACGCTCCTTACGTCATTGCTTTCGGTTCCCTCGCTGTTTCTGTTTCCCCTTTGTTATGACACATCCGCAAGGCTAGTAGCTTTTCAGCAGTCCTTGCTTCTTTACCATAAGGCGGTGGACGGTGTACCCTTCTGTTCGACCCCGGCATCAGCCCCCTTGGCCATTTGTCCGGTTTCTGTCCACTTCCACAGACATCCGAAAGTCTACTCGCATTGATCTTCATGGGTCACGCCCTTCGCACGAAATCCCTGCCTTTTGAGCATAGGTTTCCAACTACAACGGTGTGCAGTTTCACTCATGTGCTGTCCTCGTTCCTGTTACCAGAAAGTCTTAGGCATGAGCTTCTTCACTACTATGGCGATCTCTGACTTCTCCCTCTCATCTTGATACCCTTGGCATAACCTTGCGATATCAATACCTCTATGAGGAAGCAGGGAGACCTCAATGGGTCACATCATACGCTTTCTCCCTAATCCAGCCCTCATAACACTTCGAGCTGCCAGCTATTCGGACTTCCTGTTTTCTTGCACAGTCATCCCGCTCTCGTGCCAACATGGGATTCAGCTCTGTTCAGGGATTTGCCTTCAGATCCTCCGCACGATACCTCACGGTCATCGCACTATCTGTTAGCTAATGCTTACCGGCTGTTCGGCTGCATTCGGGTCTTGCACCCTATAGCGGTATCTGCTGCCACTCGCGAAATAACATCGTAAACGGTATGCTTACGATATAATTTTTAGTACATCACACAATATACAATCGCAAAATACGTATAATGGTAATTTTTAACATAATCAATCAACATAATAGGATGACCTCCCGTCACCAACGCGTTTAAAATGGTTTAATAATATCTGTCTGACTTTTTGGCTTGACCCTTGCATCCCACACCATTCATAAATCCCTTTGGTTGTGACTTTCCGATCCGGGAAAAGAAACCGATATTCATCGACGCTTCGCATAACCGCTGTTTCAGTGTCTTCCACTATTCCGCACCCGGAACAAAAGAATTTTTTACTACGATGCTTCATAAACGACTGACAACCCGTACACACCACACCCTTTCTCAACCCGGCGTAATCGTATTTAGGCAAACGCATATGCGGGTTATCATGCTGATGCAAACCGAGCAATTGCTCGGCGATTCTCTTCTCTTTTACGCCAATGTGCGAGCGCTGGTTGTTTAATTTTTTCAAAAACCGAGGTACTTGGGGACGAAACACGGCAGGTAGGTCCGGGGGAGTATTGTACAAATAACTCGAGTTTCGCACCCTGATAAATCAATAAAAAAACACCATGAAAATGGATGAAAAAACGTAAAAAACCCGCATGAACACAGGGCTTTTGGTATAATTAAGGTACCAATCCAAATCATGCCAAAAGGACGTGTTATCATGCGGGGAAAAACCAAAGAGATTGAAAAAGTGATTCAAACTCATAGTTTTTCAATTGATTCAATTATAAGGGATGTTATGAAAACGTTCAACTTTCGTTCCCTTTGTCACAAGGTCGGATTCAAGAAAGAGCAAGGATATCCGGTTGCAGATATCATCACCTTACTATTGGTGTTTCCACTGATGCTTTTGAACAGCGTCAATGCCTTCTACAAAAGTGGATACAAACAGGTCACCAAAATGCAAAAGGATACGATTTATCGCTTGAAAAACCACGCCCGGATGCCTTGGCGCAACCTGCTTCTTCATGTGTCTAAGCAGTTTCAATCTTTGGTTAACCCTGATCAGGACGTGGACGATAAGTCGGCTTTTATCTTTGATGATACGATGGACGAGCGTGTTGGCCGCCGGATTGAAGAGGTTTCTTACGTCCACGACCATGTGACCGGACGCAAGAAATCCAAAGCAACGCTCGGGTTCAAAAATCTCACCATGGGACTCTTTGATGGGAAAAGCTTTAACCCGCTTGATTTCAGTCTTCATTCTGAAAAGAAGCTATACAAGAAACAGCGGAAAGAGCAATATCAAAAGAAGCGTGATCCTCGCTCAAACGGTGCCAAGCGCAAGAAGGAATGCGATGTCGACAAAATCACGAATGCGATACGTATGCTCAAAAGAGCGGTGAAGCACGGTTTCAAAGCCAAGTATGTTCTCGTAGACAGTTGATTTGCCAGCAAGGACTTTATCCGCACGTGCAGAGGGGTCAAAGATGGAGCGATGCACGTCATTTGTGCTGTCCGCAAGGACTGGAGAAAGTACCGTTACCAAGGGAAAGACATGCATGCGAAGGAACTGCTGAAAACCCTGAAAAGCGAAGGAAAAGAAAAACGTTGCCGCAAACGCAATACGCGTTATTATGAAGTCACCGTCTACTATCCCGGGATCGATGAAACCGTCAAATTGTTTTTTTGCCGCTTTCCGTACCAAAAAGAGTGGCGACTGTATCTCTCTACAGATATCAGCTTATCATTCATTGAAACCATGGACATTTATTCGGTTCGTTGGACGATCGAAGTTTTTTTCAGAGAGACGAAACAGCACCTTCGTCTGGGGAAATGCCAATCCCAAGATTTCGACGCGCAAATCGCCCATGTAACAACCACCTACATCCTGTATGCCTTTTTGTCTTATTTCCGACGAGTCAACGATTACGAAACCTTGGGAGGGTTATTTGAAGAGATGAAAGACGACATGGTGGAGAAAAATATGGCACAACGGTTATGGGAAATGTTTGATGAGCTCCTGGACGTGATTATCGCAGCCACCTCAGAATCAGGAGCGGTCGATATTCATGCCTTTAAGACGTCTGAGGAATACCAATACATCAAAACCCTTTTTGAAGACTCATTTTTGGGCCATCAGCTATTTGACGACGATAATGTCGCTTAAAGAGCGAAAATGGAATTTCGATGAAAACACTGTCATACAAGGGCCTTAGGCAGCAATATACACGCTGAATCCCTTGTTATTTGGGGTGCGAAACTCGAGAAATAAAATTCAGGGTGAGTAAAAATAAAGAAGTATTCAATCGGCATATTCATTCGGAGTAATTTGCGCAGGAGGGTGACACTCCGTTTCATTTGGAGCAGAGGGTCTTGAATTTCGGTGCCGGAGATGGCCTTCCACTTATCACCATCGATGTAAAAATCTCCGGCGCTATGCTTGGCATCCAACATATAAATCTTTTCTTGAAAAACAAGCAGCGAGTCGATTTGAAAAATTCTACGGTTTTGTTCGAGCAACAGGTCGTTGATAACGAGACAATCAGAGGATAAGTCCTCCAACCAACTATCCATGATCCGTTCTCCGGTATAGCCTTGCTCGAGATTCATATAATGTTGGTCGTCCGGAAGCGTCATGCGCGCACGTAACATTCGCAAAAACTGTAATTCGACAGGTGTTTCACGCGGTTTAAGCAGCTTCATCGCCCACGCCCTTTCATTATTTTAAAAATTTTCTCTCATTATTATTATACCAAAAGAGCAATTGGCCGCAATCATAAGGATTTGCTGATTTCACCCGATTGCTTCACTTGACAACCCGAAAGCAGCAAACTCCCTCTGAAAATACGGATAGAAATCAATTGCTAAATAGACATTGATATTTTTATCCTTCATAGAGAGCACGCATGACTACAACTTGTTTTTCTTCTCCCCTAACTTGATATAAAAGCGGGAATTACTTGAGCCCCTTGATGCTCGTTTTTACCTTCACCGAAAGATTATTGGCTGCACCTTCATTGAAAAGTTCATCAGAGATGTAACTATAAATATCTTCGAAAGTCTTAAATTACTTTCACACCGAAACTTACACTGTTTCTTTATTTTTGTCATCAAATAGCTCGATTCATGCCAAAATTTCTGTGATTCCATTATTTTTGTCATTAATTGTAGTGTATTTTTAATTACCCATATTTATTTTCTGTCATCTTTTTATTTTTCGGATATGAAACATCTGATTTTTTATGATCACTAATGGCACAGATTCAAAAGCTGGTTTCCCAAACAGAAAACCAGCTCTCTCATCTTTTATATTTTCGCTCCTTTTAAACGAAGAGCGTTGGAGACAACACTTACCGAGCTCAGTGCCATTGCTGCGCCTGCCACCCATGGTGCAAGTAATCCGATGGCTGCAACCGGGATGCCTGCCGTGTTGTAGCCAAATGCCCAGAAGAGATTTTGGCGGATGTTTCTAATCGTGGCGTGGCTGATTTTCATGGCTTTCGGGATGAGCAATAATTCCCCGCCGAGAATCGTCACGTCGGCTGCTTCAATAGCCACTTCCGTACCCGTTCCAATGGCGATTCCGATATCGGCGACGGCGAGTGCCGGCGCATCATTGACGCCATCTCCAACCATTGCTACCTTTTTGCCTTGTAACTGGATTTCTTTTATTTTATCCGCTTTTTCTTCCGGCAGCACTTGGGCAATGACTTGGTCGATGCCAATTTGCTTTGCAATCGCTTGGGCTGTTCGCTCGTTATCCCCTGTTAACATGATTACGTCTAAGCCGTCTTCTTTTAACTCTTTTATGGCTTGGGGGGCTGTTTCTTTAATCGTATCCGCAACGGCAACAATGCCGCGATACGTGCCATCGATTGCGACGATCATCGCTGTTTTCCCGTTCACTTCATAATCGTTTAATGCTTGTTCCGCATCGCCAATACCTACTTGATTGTCTTGCATCAATTTTCGATTACCAACAAGAATGTGCTGACCGGAAATCGTCGCTTCGATCCCGTGGCCGGCGATCGCGTTGAAATCATCGACGTCGACGACATCAATATTTTTTTCTGTTGCATAGGCAACAATCGCTTCCGCTAGCGGATGTTCCGAGCCTTTTTCCGCACTTGCGAGCAACTGTAAGGCTTTTTCATCCCCTGTAAAATTCGTGACTTCAGGTTTTCCTTTTGTAATCGTTCCCGTTTTATCCAGCACAATTGCATTTAATTCATGCGTACGCTCGAGATGTTCGCCGCCTTTAAAAAGAATGCCGGTTTCGGCAGCCTTGCCTGTGCCGACCATGATGGATGTTGGCGTTGCAAGGCCTAAGGCACAGGGGCATGCAATCACAAGAACCGCGATCGATGCGACTAAAGCAGGCGCCATTTGCCCGGGTTGGACGAACGTGATCCAAACCGTAAATGTCAGGATGGCAACAACGACGACGATCGGGACGAAATAGCCGGAAATGACATCGACCAACCGTTGGATGGGCGCTTTTGATCCTTGCGCATCCTCGACGACTTTCACAATCGAGGCCAGAGCCGTATCCTTCCCTACTTTTGTCGCTTCCATTTCAATCGCGCCATTTTTATTGATCGTTGAACCGATGAGATTTGCGTCCACGTCTTTTTCAATCGGAATGGATTCTCCGGTAATCATCGATTCGTCGATTGATGTCCTTCCCTTTACAACCGTACCGTCTACGGGTATTTTCTCCCCCGGTTTAACGACTAACCGATCCCCAACGATAACGTCCTCCATCGGTATCATACTTTCTTCGCCGTTTCTTATAACGCGGGCTTCTTTTGCCTGTAAATTAAGCAATGAGGATAATGCATTCGTTGTCCGGTTTTTTGCGCTTGCTTCCAAATATTTACCGAATAAAATCAACGTAATGATGACAGCGCTTGTTTCAAAGTATAAATGTGGCATGTACGCCGGATTAGCGACCGTCAGGATTGATTCATATAAACTATAAAAATAGGCGGCACTCGTCCCTAATGCAACGAGCACATCCATGTTCGCGCCACCGCTCTTCAGGCTTTTATAGGCACCCACATAAAATTGCCAGCCGATGTAAAATTGAACGGGTGTCGCTAACGCAAACTGGAACCATGGATTCATGAAAATATCCGGTATATTCATGCCGAATAAATGCACCAACATGGTGACCAATAGCGGTGCCGTCAGTACAGCCGAAATGATTAATTTCGTCTTCATTTTTTTATTTTCTTTTTCTTTGTGGGTTTGCTTTTCTGCTGCTTCGGCTTTAGGTTTCGCGTCGTACCCCAAATTTTTGATTTTCTCAATGAATGCTTGAGGATTCGTGGTTCCCGGATTATATTCGACGGAAGCCGTTTCGGTCGTTAAATTGACCGTTGCACCTTTAACCCCTTCTTGCTTGTTCAATACTTTTTCAATACGGTTCGAACAGGCAGCACAAGTCATCCCGAAAACATCCAATTCTGCTCGTTCCATTTCAACCCCGTAGCCGACTTTTTCAATTTTATTCGTAATGTCATCGATAGACGTTTTATCCGACTCATAGTCGACGGTTGCTTTTTCCGTTGTGAAATTGACTTGCGCTTCCACACCGTCCATTTTATTTAAAACTTTTTCGACACGATTGGAACAAGCTGCACAGGTCATTCCTGTTACACCAAGTGTGGCATGATTTTTTTCATCCATGATCGCGTTCCCCCTTTACTTCGAAAATTGTTTCAAGACCGTCATTAATTCCTTAATGGTTTCCTCCCCTTCCCCTTGTTTAATCGCATCACTGACACAATGATTAATGTGCCGTTCCGTGATGGCGAAACCTACATTGTCCAACGCGGATTGAATGGCACTGATTTGCACTAAAATATCGACACAATAGCGATCATCTTCTACCATTTTCTGTATCCCGCGCACTTGGCCTTCAATACGTTTTAAACGGTTATTAACCTTATCCATTTCAGCTTGCGTTCTCGGTTTACTTGGGTGATCGTGCAAAGATTTATCCAAATGATCACTTCCTTTTTTATTTTATATATACTATACCCCGATATGGTATGTTTGTCAATGAAAAACTCTATTCGCTTAGGAAGGAGATCGTGCTGCTAAAGTACAGCCTCCTTCTCAGGCAACATCTTCAATGACTTCTGTAATATTTTTCAAGTTTACCTTTCCCAGATCAAAGGTGATGTCGACTTTTCTTCTTGTAAATGAACCTATAACTGTTTCAACTCCGTCCAGTTGTCCCACATTCCCTACAACAGAATTTGCGCAATGGCCGCACGACATCCCTTGTACATTAAGTGTTGTATTTGTCATTTAAATGCTCCTTATTTATAATCCATTCTTAACTTACCATACCCCTGTTATGTATTGTAAAGTGAAACATGATCTTCACGGTAGTCGTCACGTGTGATATCGTCACACTTTTTTTCTTTCACGCATATCACATTTTTTGTCTTCAACCTCAAATCCATTAAGTTTTCAACATGTCATCAATGGGTAAAACATAACTGTGAAACCGATTAGAAAAAATCTCTCGACAAATATAGAAAGAAGGAATATCTATGACGACATATGATGCCATTATTATTGGGTTCGGGAAAGCAGGAAAAACACTAGCCGGCGACCTCGCCAAAAGAGATTGGTCTGTGGCGATGATAGAGAAAGTCCCCAGCATGTACGGCGGGATCTGTATCAATGCCGCGTGTATACCGACAAAAACGCTTGACCATGATGCCTTAAATCAAATCTCCTACGCAGATGCGATTGAACGAAAAGATTACGTCGTGGAAAAACTGCGAACGAACAATTACAACAACCTTGCCGATAATGATCATGTAACCATTTATGATTCGGAAGCCAGGTTTAAGTCTGATAAAGAAGTGGAGATTGAAGTGAACGGCAAAAAGGAAGCACTGACCGCTGAGCATATTTTTATTAATACCGGCTCAACGAGCAATATCCCACCGATGGAAGGCGACTTGAATTCGAGTAAGGTCTATACCAGTACGACATTAATTGATAGAAAAGAGCTGCCGGAGCAATTAGCAATCATCGGAGGAGGATATATCGGACTCGAGTATGCATCGATCTATCAAAATTTCGGAGCGAAGGTAACTGTCATTACTCCTGATGATGGATTGTTGCCGGACGAGGATAGGCAAATTGCAGAGGAAATCCGGAAGGAAATGAAGCAGAAAGAAATCCGTTTTCATTTTAATGCCAAAGCAGAAAAAATAACAGATGAAAATAATGATAAAGTTACGCTTACGTTATCAAATGACGAAACGGTAAGTGCCAATGCCGTATTGCTGGCAACAGGAAGAAAACCAAATGTAGAAAATCTCGGACTGGAAAATACGATAGTTAAACTCGCAGAAGACGGATCTGTCCAAGTCAATGATCATCTGGAGACAACGGTCAATCATATCTGGGCCCTTGGTGACGTTAAAGGCGGCATGCAATTCACATACGTCTCTCTCGATGACTATCGAATCGTCATGGACGCGTTGTTTGGAAATAAAAAACGTTCTCTGAAAACAAGGCAAAATGTTCCTTATTCCATTTTTATCGACCCACCATTATCAAGGGTTGGACTGACGGCAAAAGAGGCAGAAGAAAAGGGGTACGAGATTGAGGAAGGTAAATTCCCGGTAGCTTCCCATCCACCCGCACATGTAATCGATGATCTGCGAGGGGTATTTAAAGTCGTCATTGATAAGAAAACCGATAAAATCCTTGGTGCCAGCCTCTTTGGCCCGGAATCACCCGAACTCATCAACCTGGTAAAAATGGCCATGGATCTTGAAGCGCCATACACGTTCTTAAGAGATAAAATGTACAATCACCCGGTGATGAGTGAGTCCTTCAATACTTTGTTTACCATATAATAGGGGCTTCGTTATCGTTGATACGAAGCCTCCTTTATTTTTACCGCAATTTCCGAATACCGAGAAACACAGCCAGGCAAGCAATGCAGCAGCAAAAACAAACAGTTCCCAAGATCCATATTGATAGAGAAATACCCAAAGAATCGGACCTACGCCCATACCTATATAACATGAAAAATTATAGACGCCAATGGCTATGCCTCTCATATGTTAAAACTCAATCGTAAGTAATGCCGTTTGTACCCGGAAGAGACATATCCACACGACCGCACGATTCCTGTCCCTCTGAGAGTAGGGTGCTCTCCTTTTGGGGGTGACAACAGGTTTGTTGTCCCTCTGGTCGTCGTTTGTTTTCCGCTTAAGGGACGGGAACAGATTTATGGTAGAAGATTGCCAGATTTAACTTAATTGTAATTATACAGTAATAGATTCTACATATTTTCTTCACAATTTCTTGTTATCTTGAATTCAGTATTCAAAAACAAGGAGGAAATCAAATGTTATTTGGAAAAACTGGAAAACTATTCATAACATCATCACTCGTCACAACTGTGATGTTTGCGCCGATGTGGAGTGCATCAGTCTCCGCATATGCCCCGGACAACGGTAACTCTGATGGGCAAGCTCATACTGCGGAAAATTCAAATTCGGGTGATTCCTCAACCCTTCACTTGAGAGGTGACCAGGGCAGTGGGGTAGAGCAATTACAATCTGACTTAAATGAACAAGGCTATACCGTTCAAGTAGACGGGCTATTTGGTTCTGAGACAGAAAATGCCGTCAAAACGTATCAAAATGATCAAGGTCTTGGTGTAGACGGGATAGCAGGCCCAAATACATATGATGCATTATCGTCAGGAAATGCAAGTAGTAGCGATAGCAGTGATGATTCATCGGCTTTGGACGAGTCCAGTGACGAGGAAGCATCAACACCCGAAAATACAAGTAACGATGATCCGTCAAATGGTGATTCAGACAACGAAAATGCTTCCTCCTCAAGCATTGCGACAACAGCAGAAAGTGTACTGGGAACACCTTATGTTTGGGGCGGCACAACGCCTGACGGGTTTGATAGCAGTGGCTTTATCAACTACGTGTATGATCAAAATGGCATCGATGTTTCCCGAACCCATGAAGCAATGTGGAATAACGACGGGGAGCACGTAACGTCACCGAGCATTGGAGATCTTGTCTTTTTTGAAGGAACGTATGATACATCTGGAGCTTCTCACAGCGGTATCTATATCGGAGATAACCAAATGATTCACGCAGGAAGTGAAGGGATTGTTCAAGCCGACATCACCAGCGATTATTGGCAAGACCACTTCTTGGGAATCAAAACAATGCAATAATGCATAATTCAAAAAAAGCTGCTTGCTATGGACTTCATCAAAGCAAGCAGCGTTTTTACTAGAATGGCCATATCGTTTGCGAATAATCTCCCTGAATCGCTTCAATATCTTCAGCAATCGACACTGTATTCGTCTCCACTCCATCATATTGACGAATGACCTGACCATTCGGATCAATTAAATAATGTTGTGTGGAATGGATGATATCGTTTGCCTCCGGATCTTCCTCGATGACGGCGGCGAATGATTCTTGTGCAAATGTTTCTATGTCTTCTTGTTCATACCCGGTGAGAAAATGCCAACTGTCAAAATCAGCGTTATAATTCTCTCAATCATTCGGATGACAAACGATTGTCACCAATGAATCGATCGATACGCTTAATCTTGAAATAGGCACGATCTTCGACGAGCGTTTGTCCAAATTTAAGGCTCGGTGAGTGATACGGTTGCACATGGTTACAGCCCTATAGAAGAGCTTTTTGAAAATCGTATACGGAGCATGTCTGGCTTTTTTCAACAACACCGAGCCATCGACCTCTGTCAAGCCGTGTGATTCGCCTTCCGTGGCAGATTGGCGATAGCCAGTACTTTCATGGACAGAAGCACTGGTCAAATATTGGAGGAGCGTGAACACATCCAGTTTTCGCGCTGTGCCGTTTAACCTACCTTTTCTAACAAGGGCTTCAACTCATTATCAATATGAAGATTTGTAGTAGATACAGGAATGTGATAGATTCATTCAAGAGATACATCCTTTCTTGAGTGTTGTTTTCCTAACTACATTCTACACTTGGAATACAAGTTCTATGAACCTCAAGTTTAGTGTTGACATACCAGTTTTACTTTTCCTCCCTATTCAAAATTTGACTCATAAAATTCAACATAGTCATAGTTGTCATTCTGTAAATCACTGCTGCTGGTCATACTGTGGACAATCTTCTACAAAGATATAGTGATGCTACGAATATAGCTCTATTTCTTGAGTAAAAGCTTCAATGCTTCTACATTATTGGAGATAACAGGCACCTCTTCTTCAATATTTTTACCAAAGGATTCTTTTAATCCATGCCCGGTTAAAATAATGACTATATTCGATGTAGAAGAAAAGGGATGTGTTTTTGCATGTTTAATAAGAGCTGCTACTGAAGCCGCAGATGAAGTTTCAACATATAATCCTTCCCTACTTGCCAATAAATTTTTTGCGTGCATGATCTCTTTATCTGACACCTCTAATGCTATCCCTTCAGAGTCCTTTATTGTATTTAAGGTATATGTTCCATCTTGGGAATATCCAACTAACCCATCACCTATTCCGCCAGCTATTGTATCGGGAGATTTTTCAGGTGTAACATGCTGTTTTCCCTCATTAAAAGCTTTAACAATAGGATTACATCCCATAGATTGAACACCTATCATGTGAGGAATTTTTTGCTTTTCATTTATTAACGTATTCTCATAAAAACCGTTATATATTCCCACTAATAAAGGTCCTGCACCGATAGGTACAACAACATAATCTGGGGAATTGCCTTTCAAATTTTGAATTAGTTCATAAGCAACCACTTTATCACCTTCTATGGTGTAGGGGTTCAAAAAAGTGGTTGTTATATTATACACGTCTTCCTCTTGACTTATTTGCCATGCCAAATTAAAAGCATTACTGTAAGGACCTTCCACTTTTATCACTTTAGCACCATAAGCGTATGCTTGAGAAACTTTCGCTGCCGGAGTAGTAGCAGGGACTAGTACAATAGATTCTAAACCCTCTCGTGTTGCATAAGCAGCTACTGCACTGGCTCCGTTTCCACTTGAGGCTACTATAACTTTTTGATAACCAAATTCTTTTGCTTTTTTTATGCCAACATAAACTGGTCGATCCTTAAACGACCCAGTCAGAGTATTAAATTCTAATTTGAAATATAAATTGTTTGTCCCAACGTCTAGACCTATACCTTTTGCTTTAATTAATGGTGTATTAAAATATGGAAAAGGTTCTTCCTCGTTTATATCTATCGGTAATAATGACGATTTATTCGCTAAGGAAATATTATATATAGTTTCATGGTCTTTTTTAAATTTTTTATAATCATAAGTTACTTCCAAAACCCCTCCACACATTTCACATGAATATATTGGCTTTAAGGAACTAATCTTACCACAATTAATACACCTTAACGATCTAGTATAGTTTTTCATTAGTATCTCCACCTAATAATCTTTAAAACAGCTTTACAATGATATCGGCATTTTCGTTTCTGCTGATTTTTGTATAGCTTCTGATATTTTCAATGCATCAATCGAATCAGGTAGCGGGGAGACTGAAGACTCTACACCACTAAGGACCTGATTTATATAGTGTTCTATCTCCGATCGAATTGCTCCACTTACTTTTTCGTTATCATAAGGCCACAGGGTTAATTCGGGGTACAATGTTTTTTCTTCTGTCCAAATCGAATAACCAGGATTCAATAAATCAAAATTAGCAGTTCCTTTTTCTCCTATCACCTCAATTTGACCGTTTATTGTACCATCCAGTTCCAAATTTTCTACAAGATTTTTAGGTCCTCCTTCTGGAAGTAACCAAGCTGATTCTAAAGACGCCACTACACCATTTTCAAAAGTTAATATAGCGGAGAATAGATCAGGGTATCTTTGTCGACTTGTGTATTTTTCTACGGCAAATACCCTTTCGCACTTACTCTTTACATACCAAAGTAATAAATCAATATCATGAATTCCTGATTCATAGACAGGATGTATTCGTTTCCCGAAATTTTCAAACCATTTTTTGCTAAAGTCTCTTTTTACGCGAATAGTCGCAATTTCCCCTAAATGATTATTCCTTACATTATTTTTTATGGATATATATGGCTGACTAAACCTATTTATATTTCCAACCATAACTATTTTATTCATAGATGTCGCTAATTCGCCAATTTCCTTGCCATCCCCATATGAAGTAGCTAATGGTTTTTCAACAAATACATGCTTACTCTTCTTCAATATTTTTTTCACGAATTCACCATGACTATTTTCGTCAGTAATCACATGTATAGAATCAATTTCAGGATCATTAATTACATGCTCAGCGTCTGTGAAGGCTTTCGCAATATCGTGATCTTCTTTTACTCTATCCAACGTATTTTGATCTTTTTCTGCTACAGCAACTACTTCACAGTTAGGTAATTCTTCTAACACTTTCAAATGCAGCCTACCAAAACGACCTAACCCTATTATTCCTGCATTAACTTTATCCATATTTCTCCTCCGTATTATTTTTAGTATTCATTAATAAATTAATATAAGTTAATGCAACTTCATTAACTTCACTTAATTCTACGAACTCATTGTTGGTATGAGCTTGTTCTAGACTACCTGGTCCAAATATCACGGTGGGTATACCAAGCTTTTTCGATAAATATGGGGCTTCACAAGTTGCATTGAAAACTCCATAGGTAGTTTGCTCGTTAGTCGCATTATAATAAGCTGTCTTTAGATGCGCTACCAGAGAATGAGTAGGTTCAATATAGCTTGCATCCAAAACATAATAATTTTGTAATTCAGCACTTCCACTTTCCGAAACGAGAAACTTATGGATTTCATCATGTATATCATCTAGGTTTTCTGATGGCAAAATTCTTCGATCAATTTCAATTTCACATTTTTCAGGTATAATATTAGGAGCACTACCTCCATTTATTAAAGTAACTGCAAGAGATGCCGATCCTAAAACTTGATCTTTTTTTTGGTTTACTCTTTGTGACAAACTCTCCAAAGACCCTATAATCTGATTCATTTCATAAATAGCGTTTTTTCCTTTATTTGGTTCACTTGCATGTCTAGGAATCCCTCTGGTAGTAATACGAAACTTTGCTACGCCTCTGTGACCTATACAAACTTTCCCATCAGTTGGTTCGCCTATTACACCAAAATCCGCTTTATCTAATTCGTATTTAGAATATACTGGATTGCTGATCATATCTTCCATGCCGTCGTTTCTTCTTTCCTCATCTGCATTCAAGAATAGAATAAGCTCACCTGGAAATTCCTCAAGGTGTTTATTCACATATTTTGTGGCATATATCATAGCCGCTACTCCCGACTTCATGTCTGCAGTACCTCTACCATATAATTTCCCGTCATGAATAATAGGATTGAAGGGAGAAGTTTCCCAACCTTCTCCTGCTGGTACAACATCTAAATGACCATTGAGTAAATATTTAGGGCCTGACATCCCTCCCTTAAGCTGTACAATAACATTAGTTCGTCCTTTATCTATATCAATTAAATCAGCCTTAACCCCCTCATTTGCAAAGTAATCCTTAATGAATAATGCTATTTCTTTTTCATTTCCTGGTGGGTTTTCAGTTTTGATCATAACTAATTTTTTTAGTAGCTCATATAACTCATCTTTTTCACCAATTGATAATTTGATATTAAAACTATTTTGAACATCCATTCGATTCACCCTTTAAAACTTTTTATAAAATGCTTGGTGGCAGTTGTAATTTTTCAAAATAGCTCCAACTTTTCTCGATACATTCTTGCGCCTCCTTTAATACAACTGTTTCATGGCCAGGAAGTAATACATCTAAGTTAAGATCTTTCATTTTTTTTATGCTTTGTCCAAGTTTAAATACATTACAATCATTAATAAATTGAGTAGCTACTTTCCCTTCATAAAAAACAAGATCACCACCAAATAAAAACTTATTTTGTTCTTGGATGAAATAAAAAGACAAATGCCCTTCACAATGACCCGGGGTACTCAAAGCTTGTAAGACAAAATTACCCACTCGTATTTCATCCTTATCTTTTACTACTATATCAACTTCACAAGTTCCAATGCTGTAATTTTTAGGGTACATTCCAGCTTTCTTAGCTACGTCAATACTTGAATTTTTTTCATCACCATGCTTTAGAATTTTGTAAGTTAGGTCTGAAGCAACGATTTTAGCACCCGTGTTTTCTTTAATCGTTTTTGCTCCTCCAATATGGTCTGCATGACCATGAGTAAGAAACAAATAATTCACATCAGACAATTTAAACCCAATATCCTCAATGTTTTTAAGAATTTTTTCTGGTTCCATACCTGCACCAGCATCAATAATAGCCGTTTCTTTACCGCCATCTAATAAAAAAACATTACAATCATAATGATTTGTTAGATTCATCCCCTTTGAACCACTACCAATTAAATAAATTGAATTTGTTAATCTCATGAACCTTCACCCTTAAGTTATTGTATATTTTCATTAGAGGAGTAACTTTTATCGTCTCCATGTGCCTTATCGCTTATTTTTTTAAAGAAATCCTCCACATCAGATTGAGGTGTTTTAGTATTTGTAGAAAATGCTACTATTGTTCCTACAATGATATTAAATAGCAAGCCTAACGGTGTAACATATTCAGTTGGGAAGCCAAGTAACAAGGCAACGGTTACATAAACAATTCCTGAAATTAATGAAGACATAGCAGCAATCGTGTTGTACTTTTTCCAATAAAATCCAGCTAATATAGGGAAAGAAAGTTGCACCAAAAAAGCTGATATATAGATAAGCGCTAAAAGTATATTACCAATAAAAAGTAAAGAGAAAACAATAGTAACCGCCCCAACTAATAAAAAGCATAATCTACTAATGTTTATATAAAATTTTTCATCTTTGTTTTTAAATAAATATCTCTGTACAATGTCATTCACTGTAATCGAAACAGCTGAATTCATCATTGCAACGATAGTACTCATTCCAACTAATAATAGTGTTATTAAAAGGATGCCTTGAATAATAGGAGGAGCGTAAGTTGCTATTAAAGAAGGAAGCGCTTCTTCAGGGTTATCGATAGACGGTAATGCGACTCTACTAAACATAGTTGCAAATACTATTAATGCATAAAGGCCTGTTATAGAAAAAGTATTAATAAGCATACCTAGACGAGCCGTCTGTTCATCCTTAGCAGAAAAAATTCGTTGACCGTACCAAGGAGAACCAATATATGAAGCAGCAACTGTTATACCCCAGGTGATGACAATACCAAAATGATAATCTTCTATATCCCATACAGGATCTAAAGATAAAAACTTAGGTTCATAAACTTGATTTAAAGCTTCAAATCCGCCGGCAACATTCCAACCCAAAAGGAATATAATAGGAACTCCAATGAGGATCATAATATAAGCTACTACGTCAGACCATATTGCCGTCAAAAAACCACCAGCAATACTAATCATAATGCAAAAAATAGTAATCCCAAAAGCCATCAAAAGTGGATTGATTCCTAAAAGAATATTTCCTATTACAGTTATTCCAGCTATATAGGTTGCGGGTGCTATCCATGTATAACTTGCGGTTACTAAAGTAACTATGCCTCTAGTTGCCTCTCCCAATCTTCCTTTAAATCTAGCATCGAAAAATTCAGCTATAGTTTTTATGCCAAGTCTTCTATATTTTTTGGCAACAGCTAGGGCATATATAAGAAAAACTGGAATAAAAATCAAAGCAGTGTACCATAGGCCTACAAGACCGTACGCATACGCAACTCCTGCTCCGCCAATAAGTGTAGCCGTATTAAATTCAGCAGCAGATAAAGTAGCAACTAGCCGGAATAGCCCAGTATTTCTGCCCGCTAAATTAAAGTCTTTATATTCTTGAATTCTACGATAAGAAATATAAGACAATATACCAATTATCAATAAAAAAGCAACCAAAAATACATAATTAGTAACCATTGTTTACAGCTCCTTAAGCTTTTAATTCTGCAATCATTTCAATTTCCACTGAAGTATTAAAAGGAAGTTCATTAGCAGCAATAGCAGATCTTGCATGTTTTCCTCGTTCTCCAAACACTTCTTCTAAAAGGTCTGATGCACCATCCATTACGTATGGTTGCTTCACAAATCCTTCTGCTGAGTTGATAAAACCTAATAACTTGACTATTTGTTCCACTTGTTCTAAGTCCCCGACTTCTGATTTTAATACGGCTAATAAATTTATCATACACTGACGAGCAGCTTGATATCCTTCTTCTATATCTGCATCTTGCTCTAGTTTTCCAGCTTTTATCAATTCCCCGTCTTTTCTACAATCTTGTCCGGAAATGTAAATAATATTACCTACTTTTTTCGCTGGTACATAGGCAGCCGCAGGTTTGGGAGCTTGGGGTATTTTAATGTTTAATTGATCCAATTGTTGTTCTATAGTCATTTTCATTTTCCTCTCTTCAAAAGAATTTCTAATTACTTTTTTTTCTTTTAAATTACTTGTGACAGTTTTTGGATAGTAATATTATTCTTATTTTTGATATTACTGCATATTGACTACAATGGTTTGGGTTTCACTCATATTTTCAATTGAAGCTTTTCCACCGCTGCGATCATAACCACTTGGGCTCCCCGAAGCTCCGCCTGCAGGGACTTGTGGCTCCCAATAATTACTTGCTTCATTGATATTAATAAAGCCAAAATTGAGCTTCTCAGCCAACAACATTGAATGTCTAATATCTTCAGAAAAGATGGAACCTGATAATCGATATGGACTAGAATTTATAATCTCATCTAATTCAAATTCCGTTTTATATCGTACTAGTCCTATGACCGGACCGAAGGTTTCTTCTGTATTGATTAAAGCACTTTTTGACACTCGGTCAATTAAAGTTGGTTTCACATATAAAGAAGTAGGGAATTGATCATCAATACTACCTCCAGTAACCAATCTCGCTCCCTTATCTACAGCATCCCTAATATGTGTCATTATCTTCTTTACCGTATCATCATTATGGACAGGACCCATAGTTGTATTTTTATCTAGGGGGTCCCCTAGTACAATACTTTTTATTTCACCCTGAAGAGATTCTATTAATTCATCAGCCACAGAGTCGTGCACAAGTACCCTTTCTGTTGAAGTACAAACCTGTCCCGCATTTACAAAACTTCCCGCTGCTATGGCTTTCGCAGCTTGATTGATATTTGCATCTTGCATAACAATAGAAGGGCCATTGCCACCTAATTCTAATAAACATGGCTTGATTCCAGATCTTTGTGCAATTATCTCTCCAGTTTTAGTGCTCCCCGTAAATCCGATAGCATTAGTTAATTCATGTGTAACTGCAGTATCACCTACAACAGGACCTTCCCCAATGACTAAGTTCAATGCTCCTTCTGGCATACCTGCTTCAATTACACACTCCATTAGCGCTTGAGCTGTGTTGGGACACGAAGGGGCAGGGGTCCAAACAATTGTATTACCCGCCGCTAAGCCCGGAGCTATATAATATGTGCAGGCATTTCCTATGGGAAAGTTCCAAGGCGTAATTACTGCATATACTCCTCTTGGTTTTCTATATGCAAACGCTCGTTTTGTTGAGTCTCGGAGAGGTATAATTTCATCTGTAATACTATTCATTTGAGAGGCAGCATCCCTGAAAGAAGTAATGCAAGAATCTACCTCTCCCAAGGCTTCTGTATATAATGGTTTTCCATGTTCTTTACTTAACAGCTCAGCAATTGACATACGTTTTTCTTGTATTTTCCCAGCAATATTAACCAATATTTCTGTTCTTTCAAATATTGATAAGGTTGAGAACTCTTTTGTTGCGTGGCTTGCAGCTTGTACTGCCTCGTTTACATCATTTGCATCCCCGTATTTGATTTTTCCTAGTAATTCTCCAGAACCAGGGCTCTTAATTTGATGTTCATTACCATTACCATCTTTCAAAATGTTATTTATAATACTTGTCATTTTACTTCACTCCTAAAAAAAATATATAACGATATTAAAATCTCTCTACTTCAACCTCTTTTTTGTCTTGAACTGATTTTAATATAGCATCATTTACAGCTACTGTTTGTAAAGCATCATCCTCACTGATAATAAACTTTTCATTATCTCTTACTGAACTTGCAAAATGCGAAATCTCTTCCCTCAAATTTCCGTATACCCTCCCATTTACTTCTGGCCAATGCAGTGCATCTGGTAATTGAATGGCGTCTCGATTCATCAATGATAAACCGTGATCAGAGGTATCAATTTGAAGGAGACCTTGAGTTCCTACTAATTCCAAATTCGCGTTAATACCCGATGGAACATAATCAGGAATGGACCAGCTAATTCCTAAATTACCTATGGCACCGTTTTCAAATTCAAGTGAAGCAAAAATAGCATCTTCTGATTCCACCCCATTATCAGGCATGATTTTGGAAACAGAGCGTGCATAAACTTTGCGGATTCTCTGACCTGATATCCATTGAAGGGCATCTACATCGTGAACACCTAAATAGAAGCAAACGGAACTTGAACCATTCATTCTTAAACCAACATCTTGGTAGGAAAATCTTTTTGCATGAATATGTACAGGCTCACCAACATTTCCCTCTTGTACATACTTTGCTGCACTTGAATATCGTGGATCAAACCTCATTATGTGACCAACCATATACCGCCCATTACCTTCTTTAGCTGCTTCGTCAATTCTTTTTGCTCCTTCCAGTGTATCTGCTAAAGGTTTTTCAACGAGAGCTGCTTTTCCTGCCTTGAGAACAGTGACAGCAGCATCAACATGTAAACGGTCTGGTAATACAATGGAATACGCATCTATTTCATTTTCTACGGCTTTTTCAATAGAAGATATATAAGTTACGCCGTACTCATCAGCAATTTTCTTACCTACCTCTTCATTCAGATCAACAATTGCCACCAACTCTGCGGAATCACACTCTGAGATAGTTTTTGCATGCAATTGCCCCATCACACCAGCGCCTACAACAGCCATCTTTATTCTATTCATTCTTTTCTCCCCTTCTTAAAATTGATTCTTTTTTATTTTCTTGTCTAGCCTCATCAAGATAGTTATATAGTGTGTATTTTGAGATATCATAATAGGAACATATTTTATCTCCAGCCTTTTTAATTAAAAAGGCGCCTTTAGAATCTAAATACTCAATACTTTTCATTTTTTCTTTTCTGGTCATAAATGCTACTGGCTTTCCCATCATATCTTGTGCTTCTTGAATTAAAACATCTAATACGTCATTAACGTTGTTTACAAATACTTCTTTTGTTTTTGTATCGATTTCTTCTTCTGCGGTCAATGTTCTAATCGTACTTTCAGCCATTTCAAATTCAGTAACATCAAAGTTAATACATATACTTCCTATGGGAACGTTTTCATTATTTCTAATAAATATGGTTGAACATTTTAGCATTCGACCCGATACCGAACGAGCTAAATAGTTGAATTTATCCCCTTCCTTGCTACTATCACGAAGGACTTCAAGACCTAAATTAGTTCCGGTATCTCCGATACTTCTTCCGGTTACGTGGCTATTTTCAATAGCTACAATTCGACCACTCCCATAAACTTCAGGATTTGATAAATCTAGCAAAACAGTTTCACAGTTTTTCCCAAATTGCTTTGCAATTCCTTTGATCATTTTCTGCAGAAATTCTAACTCATCATTAATATGATCCAATATTACATTTCCACCTCCTGTGAATCAAAGATGATTATTTATTTAATAAGTCTTGGAGTAAATATTAATTGAGATTATTTTATATGTCAATAATTTTTTTTGGATAACTAAATTTTTGTTAGGTAATTTCCATCTGGATAAAATGCCGATCCAATACTTGCAAATTCGTCTATGATCTCCTCTTTTTTATTTCCTGAAATTTCTTTATAAATTTGTTGAAAGGTTATTAACTCTAATTTTTCATCGTTTATATATTTTTAAATTGTCATCAGTTGTTTTACGTTTAGTTTTGCTCCAAATCCTATTCCACCATTTACTGTAATTTTTGTTTTTTGACATGATAACCAACGTTGATTAAATTACATAAACCTTTTGATTGTCATAGCTTTTCAATTTTATTGGCAAGAGTACTGCTCATGAATTTGTACCTTCACTTCTTTTGCACTTACTTCGTTATTCAACCCTTTCCGTATGTCCCGTAATAGTATAAAATTTTGTTAAAAGAAGATCGTGCTGCGTAAACACGACCACCTCCCTTAGGTAAAATCGTATCCTTGATCTGCAATGACCTCTGTAATATTTTTTAGCCTGATTTATTCACAGAAATCCCAAAATGACTTGCGGACCCTTGAATATCAGGTCATTCAGCTGAGTTAAATATTCATCCAATAAATGAAAAAAGAATCCTCTTCTGTTAGGGTTAAATTACGGCAAAATAACCACAGAAAGGATTCCTCTAATGGCTACTTTATCTCAAATAACCCTGGATTTCAATCGCAAGGTGAAGCTGTCGAATGATGGAGGTGCTCTTTCCTCGGATTCAGGAGAGGTCTTATTTAGAGAGTTCGATGAAAAACTTGGGTTCTTCCATACCTTGGATAAACACCTGCAAGACGAGAGGCTTTACCATGAACATTCGAATGAACAGATGCTTCGCCAAAAGATTTATCAGATGATTGCCGGCTACGACGAAGATGATGCGGCGGATCAATTAACGGACGATCCTGTATTCAAACACATCATTGGAACGGATGCGTTAGCGTCTCAATCCAGTTTACCCCGATTTTTTGCACGGTTTAATACGGGATCGATCCAACAATTAAATCAAGCCAACCAAGCGCTTTTAGACAAGGTTCATCAAGTAAGAGGCTCAAAGAGCCTTATCTTTGATTTGGATTCCACGCATGCCGATACATACGGTGAACAAGAATCAACCGATTACAATGCACATTATGGCACCGTAGGCTACCATCCTCTCGTTGCTTTCGATGGGATCACCGGTGATTTTATGAAGGCTCAACTACGCCCGGGAAACGTCTATACGTCCAACGGGGTTGTGGATTTTATGAAACCCTTGATCACCCATTACAATGAAACATTTCCGGAAACGATCCCATTTTTGCGTGGAGACAGTGGTTTTGCGGTTCCGGGGCTGTATGAGTTATGTAAAGAGGAATCCGTCTATTACGTGATTCGCTTGAAATCCAATGCCAACCTGCAACGACTGGCCGATCAACTCCATCCGGCAACGCCGCCATCTGACGTTACACAAACCGAATGTTATTATGAGGAAACTGAATATCAAGCAAAATCATGGTCCAAGCCCAGAAAAGTCATCATTCAATCTGTGCGTCCGGCAGGCGAATTGTTTTTCACGCATGCATTCTTTGTGACAAGCCTATTCGATGCCTTCTCTCCCAAGGATATCGTCCGTTCCTACCAAAAACGTGGCACGATGGAGAATGATATCCAGGAAGCCAAAAATGGTTTTGGCCTGGATCAAATGAGCAGCCATTCGTTTCACGCTAACGAAACAAGGATGATGTTTAGCTTATTAGCGTACAATTTCACCAACTGGCTACGTACCCTTTGTTTTCCGGAAGAACAAAAAAGCATGCAAATCCAAACCATACGAGCAAAGGTCATCAAAGTGGCAAGCAAATTGGTGAAATCAGGACGTTCGCTTTATTTCAAATTATCTTCGAGCTTTGTCTATCAAAGCTTTTTCTGGAAGGTTCTCCAGCGCATTCAAACACTAAAACTAGAGTGACATGCGATCGCTCCTCATTTTTTTAAAAGCCATTTCAAGACCAAGGGAGACGTATGTCCAAAAAAAGGACCTTTTTCAGTAATTGCCACTGAACCTCTTTATAAGTTCAATCATCGTGCCTCATTTTTGTAAACAAAATCGAAAAATCGTTGGCTTCGATGTGCATTCACGCATTCATTTGGAAATATGAATAATTCAGGTTTAAGTCTACTTTATCTGACTTAAAGGTGACGTTAACTTTTTTATCTTGCAAATCAACTTTTACCGCTTCAAACCCATTCAATTCTCCAAAACTCCCCTCTAAAAAAGACATCCCTTGTACGTTGAGTGTTTTATTTGTTATTTAAATGACCTTCCTCATTTCCTCTTTAAACTTACAATACCGAGGATATGTATTTTAAAGTGAAAGAAGGACATATGCATGATAGGCTAAAGATGATACTGAACTTCATAATGCTAAACAGTTATACTGGATATATCGCAATTATCTATATTATCATAATTTTATGAATTAATAATATTGGCAAGTTACTTGACCATTCGGATCAATCAAATAATGTTGTGTGGAATAGATGGCCTCCGGATCTTCCTCGATGACGGCCGCAAATGATTCTTGTGCAAATGTTTCTATGTCTTCTTGTTCTTACCCGGTGAGAAAATGCCAACTGTCAAAATCAGCGTTGTAATTCTCTCCATAAGACTGTAATTGTTCGGGATCATCAAAGTCCGGATCAACGGTGAACGACACGATGAGAATCTCCAATCCTTGTTCTTGAAGATCCACTTGTAAACTCGCCATATTCGGCGTCATCATATTGCACACCGTTGGACAACGTGTAAATACCATATTGGCAACCCAATAGGTCCCTTTTAACTCTTCGTTCGTGATCGTTTCCTCATCTTGCTTCATAAAGGAAAAGTCATTCACGTATAACTCTGATTCCGATAAATCGGTGCCATCATCGGCTGCCCCTGATCCGTATAACCAACCGCAACTTTCATCTATGATCTTCCTCCTGATCAAAGAAATCATTTTCCATCCGGCCCTATTCCATCGATTCCAACTGTTGCAGCATTTGCTCGTGATTCATAGCACCCAGGGAAACATTGTGTATTCTTCCATTGGAATCAATCATAAATGTTGTCGGATATGCAATAACCTGATAGGTATCCATGATATCAGCTTCTTCATCCATCGGCACCGGGAACGTTAATTCAAGTTCATCTATAAAGTCTGCAACCTCTCCCACATTACTTTCCGTATCTGTCATATTCACAGCCAATATGACAACATCCTCTTCATCATAAAGTTTTTGCATATCAGGCATTTCCGCCCGACACGGCGGACACCAGGTTGCCCAGAAATTAAGCATCACGCGTTCTCCATGATAATCGGATAATTGCACCGTTTCCCCCTCCAATGTGGTCACCTCAAAATCGGGAGGGATATCCCCTGCTTCCAATCCGACTTCATCATCTGATTCATCAATGTCTTCCACCCCCGCCGGTGGTGAAGAATCATCACCATTATTTGAAACAACGACATCTTCATCTGCTGAATCATCCGATGACATTACAAAATCAAAGATGGCCCAGCCAAGCGCTCCGATCACAATGACAATGAGAATGCCTTTTTTCATTGATAAGCCCTCCTCTAGTTACCCAAGTTTTGACATCCACGTATCATCGATCAAATCAAGCAAAAATGTGGAAATAGCCGGCATCAAACCTAAGAATAGAACCAGACCCATAATAACCATAAGCGCTCCGCCAACCTTCATAATCACCCCGCTGTGCCGCACAATCCATGTCGTTGACCCGAGGAAAAACGTTAAAATAATGAAAGGCAGTGCAAAGCCAATGACATAAAACATTGTGTAGAATACGCCCTGTCCCGGATTGGATGCCGCAAGGAGCAAAATAGATCCAAAAATCGGCCCGATACAAGGTGTCCACCCGGCAGCAAAGCCCAAGCCGACGAAAAATGTCCCCATAAATCCGACCGGCTTTTTCTTATAGCTTAAACGTTTTTCCTTCATCAGCGTCGGGATCGTAATCCATCCGGCAACAAACAACCCCATGAATATAATAAATATCCCGGCAATGCGTTGGATAAGCAAACCGGTATCACCGATTAATAAATTTTGCACCCATTGCCCCAAAAAGGAGGCACCGGCACCCAGGCCGATAAAGACCAGCGATACCCCCAGCAAGAAGAACAATGAATGGCTTAGTAGCTGACGGCGAATTTTCGTATCATGATCCCCTTGTAGTTCTTTGACACTAATGCCGGTAATGTAGGACATGTAGGCAGGAAAGATCGGCAATACACAAGGAGATAAGAAGGACAACGCACCTGCACCGAGCGCTAACATCATACCGACTACCAGCATTGTTTCTGCTTCTATGGCACCCACTATGCATCCCTCTTTCTTTTGCTAACAAACACGATTAATAAGCACCCAATGAAAAACAAACCGATAAACCATGGCTCAATGATATAACCAAAGACGGTTGCAAATGGTTGAACAAACGTTAACACCAGCATCCCTGCCGTCCAGCCGACTAATATCGTCATAAGCAGTCGAGGCATCGGTAAACGCCCACGCGCAGAAACGAACACGACCAACAATGTGGCCAATACAATCAAATATCCTAGAGAATATGAATGATTTCCCAAGACCAGTTGCATAAATTCATAGAAAAATGAGGCTACCAGAAATACATGTACAAACACTTCAACAAACGCGAGCACATCCAAATTTTTATAGACAGATTTATAAACAACGATAATTGCAGTGAACAGCGTTGCCAGATAGAATGCGCCGGAATTCCCGGGATAAGCGAGCACAGCCATTGGATCCTGTATGAATAAAGATGGATTCAACAAAATTTTCCCAACCCAGACAAAGATAACAAAATTAAGCAGTTGTGACGTCAACGCCTCTATATGCCTTTTCTTTTCTGCCTTTGGCCAGTCACTTAATGGATAAAAGGAAATCAACCCAACAGCAAAACATGCAATAATGATACCGATAGATACGATCGCGCTGGTAATTACCATGAAGTGCTTCCTCCATTTCCTTTCATCTTAAGCAACATTTATATCATCCAGGACGGGACATACTGTCCTAAATACATCGCGATTGTCTCAAAATAACCCGTAAAAAGAAGAATACCCAAGATAATCATAATAACGCCACTCCCTTTTTGAATGGCCGGTAAAAAACGATTGATGGAGCCAAGCTTCTGGAAAGATTGCGCATAAAGGAGCGAAATCCCTATAAATGGGACCCCCAGTCCCATTGAATAAGCAAAAAGCATCGTCGATCCGGTAAACATTGTCCCGGATGTGCCAGCAAGAGTGAGAATGGAACCGAGTGTGATGCCAATGCAAGGGCTCCATCCAGCCGCAAATACAAGACCAAACAGCACCGATCCGGAAAAGCCCGTAGCTTTTTTCGGAGTCTTTGCTACTCGTTTTTCGGTAAATAAGGCTCGAATGGAAATGAACCCTGTCATTTGTAATCCAAATACTGTGATGATGATGCCGCCAACTTGCATAATGGCGCTACCGTACTGATTAAACCAAGACCCAAGCAAGGTTGAGGATAATCCCAGCAACAAGAAAATAATCGTAAAACCAAGTATAAAGCCAATACTTCGGGAAAAAATCAATCTTCGATCCGCATTGATCGCCCCCGATGAGACATTGGCGCCGGTCAATTGAGCTAAATAAGCCGGGAGCAATGGAAAAATACATGGGGAAAAGAACGATATAAGACCTGCCATAAAAGCAATGCCAAGCGATGCGTCATCCATATAACGAGACCCCCTTTTACAACGCTTGCGTGGCCTTCAGTCACGCTTCACTTTCTTTACGTTTGCTGATGAATGAAATAATCATATAGATAATCACGCCTCCTAATAAGGGTTTGGCCATCCAGAGACAAATATTAAAAAGAAGATGGAAATAAGAAGGAACGTTATGCACGGCGGATACAATCCCTGACATACACAAAAAATGCAAGCCGACAGCAATGATAATCACAGCAATCCACCAATCCCTTCTACTCATTCTTCTCCCTCCTTTGCTTCCGGAAACCGCAGCACAAATGCCGTCCCTTTTCCAGGCTCACTTTCTACTTGAATGCTTCCATATTGAAGTTCCGTTAATTGTTTTGCGATGGCAAGTCCTAAACCTGTTCCTCCAAAATCCCGAGCTCTGGACTTTTCACCACGATAGAAACGTTCGAAAATGTAGGGAAGATCTTCAGTCGCGATCCCGCTTCCCGTATCCGTAATCTTCACTTCTATATCCTCATTTTTCAAAGATACTTCAATCCAAACATGGCCGTTCTCCGAGTAATTCACCGCGTTTTGCAGCAAATTTGTGAAGATCTGTTCCAGGCGGAAACTGTCTGCTGCAATGAGCGGAAGGTTTTCTTCTATATCTTCGCTCAAGGATATGTTCTTTTGCTTTGCTTCGGCAGCCACCTTTGTTTTGGTACGATTGATGACATCCTCGATATGGACGAGTTCAAGGTTTAAGGGAAAATGCCCTTCTTCCATTCGGGATAATTCAAATAAATCATGGATCATGCGATTCATGCGATGTGCTTCTTCATGAATAATATCGATAAACTGTTGTTTTTCCATCTCATCCTGATAAAGCTCTTTTTTTAGTGCATCACAATATCCCTGGATATAGGAAAGTGGCGTCCGTAATTCATGGGACACGTTCGAAAAAAAAGCTTGGCGATTATTTCGGTATCTTTTTAGTTCGCGTGCCAACTCATTCGTAGAATGGGAGAGGGAACCCAACTCATCTCTTGTTTCTACAGGTACTTCCACGTCCAGCTCGCCCCTCGTCATTTGCTGTGCCGCTCTTTCCATCTCCTGAAGAGGATTGGAAAATTGTCTGGAGGCGATAAACGTAAAACCAAAAGCAAGAAGAAGGGCACCAATTCCTGATAGAAACAACGCCTGTTGTATTTGAACGGTCGACTGATCCATGCGATCTGAAGGGGAAAAGATAAAGACCTCCCCTATATCATTACCTTGCACCTGTTCTCCAGCATAAATATATTCTTGCTGATCATTTGGATCTGTAAATGTTCCTACGTCATGTTCCGGGGGATGAAAACCACTGATGCCGCAATCTTCTACAACATTTCCACTCGGATCAGTGATCATTATCTTTCGAGGTGTCTCATGATCCAACGATTGAATAAGGGGTTCTATGTCAGAGTCATCAACCACAGCAAGAATGGTTGCATAATGAGAAGCCATTTCTTCCGTATCTTCGTACAAATGGACGTCATTATAGTTGGTAAAAATCTGGATCATCACATAACCTAACGGAAGCAGGACAATAAGGAACAAAATCATAATTGACCCGCCAAGCTTATAAAAAATCCTATTCATCGGCTATTTCCCTTCCGTTGTATTAAATGTGTACCCCACTCCCCACACGGTCTTTATTGGGTTAAATGACAGACCTGCCTTTTTTAACTTCGTTCGGATATTTTTAATATGGGTATCAATCGTTCGAGGATCTTGCCATTCACTCTCGATTGACCAAATCTGCTCGATGACGTTCTCCCTTGTATACACCCGTTCGGGATGGTTAGCCATCAAATATAAGATCTCGAATTCCTTTGCAGTAAAGTCGACGGCTTGTCCCGCCACTTTTACGCCGTAGCGATCCGGTTGAATAAATAATGCGCCGGCTGTGATCTCTGTCTGCCCTTCGTTTACCGGGCTAAATTTACGTCTGAGCAATGCTTTCACACGTGCGACGAGTTCCTCCGGTGCAAATGGTTTGACGAGATAATCATCCGCCCCAAGATCCAGCCCTTTGACCCTATCTTCCACTTCTGTTTTCGCTGTGAGTATCAAAATGCCTACAGGGGACCCTGCGATACGCAGACGTTTACAAACTTCCCAGCCATCGGTCCGCGGCATCATAATATCCAAAATGATAGCATCGTAGCTTTGATTGATTGCCATTTGTATCGCTTCCATCCCGGAACTTGCTTCATCAAGTTCATAGCCTTCCTCTGTTAAATAAAGTCCGATCAACTGTCGCATTTTTCGCTCGTCATCTACAATGAGTATACGTTCGGCCACTTTGGCTCCTCCCATGATTGATCTATTTTCAGTCTAACGAGTAAATATGTGATTTATGTGAAGACTGTATGCTAAAAGTTTGATCATTCTTTGAAGCATACGATTTATCATTAGGGATTGCTGAACAACTTGCAAATATCAGCTGAAGCCGGGATGCCGCTTCCATGGCTTCGCTTTTTCGCGGACGAACGGTCAAGCCTCCTCGCGCAAAACCGGCGCCGCGGGATCTTGACGCATCCGTTTTTCCGCTGGCGTCTCGCCATTGCAGCGTCATCCCTCCGTATGTTTCCAGAAGTGCAAGGGCTTTCTGCTTTAAGGATAGATTTCCTTGCATCCAGTTTTGACAACATCACGGAAAATGCTTATGTGCCAATTTTTTTCCGTTATTCAGCAGTCCTTATCATTAGAAAGCCCTCGTTGCACTTATGTAGGTAAGAAAGTTGGTTTATACTTTCTTACCTACTAAAAAGAAACCCTGAAGACGGTAGAATGCCGCCTTAGGGTCAACAAAATGATGTAGCCCATCATCACGCTACCTTTTTACATAGCGGTGACAATCTTCCGCATAACCTTGAAAGTCTGGACACCATCCATCGTACATTCATTGCCACAAGCCTCACAGATATCCATGCATAATTCCCAGCTTTAATTAGCAAAAATTAAAATTGAGCTTGAGACTCTTTATTACCTTTACGGGACCACATAACAACTGGAATGAGCATCAACGATAAAATTCCTCCAACAAATGACATGGTTTCAAAACTTGAACCGGCGACAACCATTCCCGACAAGGCGCCACCGGTTGTTCCTGCTAAGGCCATAAAAACATCCACTGTTCCTTGTGTTTTAGCACGTGTGGATGCTTCTGTTGAATCAACAATGAGAGCTGTACCACTGATCAACCCAAAATTCCATCCGATTCCAAGTAAAGCAAGCGCAACGATCATATAGAATAGAGAACCTCCAGGCGCGATGGCTGCTATGACGCCCGAAAGGAGTAGTGTAACTCCGGAAGCAATCGCCATGGCAGGGCGACCAACTTTATCAACAAGCATTCCCGTAATGAGTGACGGAAGGTACATGGCACCTACGTGAATGCCAATAACAATTCCGATCGCGTTTAAACTGTGGCCATGATGTTCCATATGGATAGGTGTCATTGTCATAATCGCAAGCATGACAAGTTGGGCAAGCACCATAATGATCGCACCAACGGTTATTCCTTTTTTATTTATGTGATTTATCTCTAGTGCCTCGTCAGGTTCCGTATTTTGCTTATTCGCATTTATTTTTAACGCTATAATGAATGGATCCGGACGTAAAAAAACAAATAACATGAGTCCTGCTAAAATAAACGCTGCTGCGGCCAAAATAAATGGCCCGGCGAGTTCCGGAATACCAATAGAGAGAGCGAAGTCCCCCATAACTTCTACTAAGTTCGGACCTGCAACAGCACCAAATGTCGTGGCCACCATCGCTATACTTACAGCAGTCCCCCGTTGCTTGGTTGTTGCCAAATCTGTGCCTGCATATCGGGCTTGTAAATTGGTTGCCGTTCCTGCACCATATATGAGTAAGGAAGCAAATAATAAGAAAACGTTACTTATAATCGCTGCCAACACAACGCCTACGGCTCCAAGCCCGCCTGTTATAAAGCCTGTGGCAAGACCCATGCGCCTTCCAAAACGATTGGAAAGTCTTCCTACGGCTAACGCAGCGCCTGCTGAGCCCAACGTAAACAAAGCAGCGGGGAGCCCTGCAAGTGCATTTGTGCCAAGCATTTCTTCTGCAAGCAAAGCGCCAACGGTTATTCCTGCAGCTAATCCTGCCCCACCAAACATTTGCGAAATCACGACAATGATCAATGTACGTTTATATAGTTGTTTTTGTTTTTCCGGATGCTCGATATATTCTTGTGCTACATCACTTATGTCATTAGTCATCGTGAACAAAACACCTTCTTCCTACTTTCTCCACTTAATGTAAATGCTCCTGAAACTCATTCCAATCTTGAACGGTGTTTTCTAAACGATAAGCATGAATGCCCTGACTCCTTAAAAACTCTACAGCCTCTACCGATAGCAAACAGTATGGCCCTCGACAGTAGGCGACAACATCGCTGTTTGTCGGTAAAGAAGAAAGTTTTTCCCTTAGTTCTTCAACAGGCATGGAAACAGCACCCGGAATATGAGCATTTTCATATTCTTCTTTCGGCCTGACATCCAACAATAAAACTTCACCCTTTTCCATACGGTCGTTAAGTTCTGAAAGCGAAACCCCGTCCATGCCCATATTGGCATTTAAAAACGTCTGTTTAATTTGTTGCACCTGTGCAAATTGCTTTTCTGACAAGGTGTGCAGGGAATTGATAAAGTCGGAAATGATATCATCTGCCAGTTCATAAATCACATAATTGCCTTCCTTCCGAAACTTGACCATTCTGGCATTGTTAAGCGTTTGTAAATGTTGGGATACGTTCGCCACAGACATCGTCGTTGCTTTTGATAATGCTTCCACCGACTTGGGACCTTGAGATAAAAGGTCAAGGACCTCCAGACGCTTTGGACTGGAAAGACTTTTCCCTATTCTTGCAAACTCTTGATACAATACATTTTTTAAATGTCTTTCATTTTCCATTTAAAATCACCTATTCAATTGATTTATTGAATGTTTGAATTATAATCCTAACTAATTTTTTTGTCAAAAGCTTGAACTGTATCGATCCGTAGTCCAATCGCTGTTTTCACATCTTTCGTTTACCTTCATCCTCATTCCATTATGATTATTGTACGATGTTGGAATGCTAACATATGTCAAAAGAAACGACTGCCTCACGATTAAGCAGCCGAATCAAATGTATGCGGAGAACATATTAATCGCTTTACCTAGGTATTTTCCTTCCTAAATGTTTTTGGCATTAGCACAGCCACTACTTCCCCAGTAACAACGAGATTGTCCGTTGCAAATACCTCCGTGTAGACTTTATACTTTTTTGGATGGATTTCTTCGACTGTTCCAATTGCTTTTAATGGTTCTCCTATCGGAGTTGGATGTTTGTAATCGACGTTTAGAGAACTTGTCACGAATCTCGGCGGATGAATCCCGTCACCGATTTCATTTCCATTCTTGCGGTGCAAATACAAAGATGCTGACCCAGTTCCATGACAATCAATTAACGACGCTAGCAAACCACCGTAAACAAAGTCCGGGATACCTCCTGTATGCTCGGGACGTGGCGTATAAATTGTTACCGTATTTTCACCGCTCCAGCCTGTCCGGAGACGGTAACCGCTTTCATTTAATCGACCACACCCATAACAGCAAGCAAAATCATCAGGGTAATCATCTTGAATCGCTTTCATTGCTTTTTCCTCCATTTTAACATCTCCCTCAAAATTTCATGGATATCAGGTAAAAGCTTCCGCCATGGACAAGTAGATCCCTAGTGCAAGGTGGCTTAATTAACCAATCACGGAGACAGTTGGAAGAAGTCAGGGCGCCAACGCTTCTGGCTCCCTAACGGACAATTTTACCGCGTCATGGCGACCGAAAAAGCGGTCGGTTCTCGTGCTCGGGCGCCGTAACCGTTTTATGACGACCGTAATGGCCTGAATCGAAAGCGTTCGGGCGTCATAGCCACTTCATGGTGACCGAAAAGACTTGTATCAAAGATATTCGGTCGGCATGGCTGCCTCATGGCGACCGGGGAATCCTGCTTCGCAAGAAGACATCCGGTCATTGATCTGAACTCGGTCTGTGGCGGTTTAATCCAATCGAGCACTAACCCCAGTTTGAAGCTCTAGTCCAGACTTCCAGTAGTCGGTGTGATCGCTTATTTCCAACAAGCTGCACTAGTTTTTTCGGAATTTCCCGATAAGATTGTATCCTTTTTCAGTTCTTTCAACACTATTACTTCTCTCCTGAGCAAACGAAAACCATGGCACTTTGCGATCCCCATCGATCTCCCATTGAGTATGAAGGGAAATTGATACCTTCACAATTCTTTACATAGAAAAAGGACCTTAAAAAATCATTCAGCAAGTCACTATTCCTCAGCTCCACCTTTATTATCATAGGATTTATTTTATTCAATTTTAAAGTATTTGAACATTACTTACAATTGTCATTATGTGTATTTTCATCAAAATTATTTCTCCCCGCCCTCCAAAAGTTCCTGCACCACTTCATAAGAACGTCAAAAAGAATTTAAGATTAATTGACAAAATGTGTAGGTTGTTGTTTCTATCGACTATTATTTATACATTATAGATAGACGACCTTTGAACGTCCCGCGGCGGATTGATTAAATGGCGAACAACCATCCTAGCACTCCTGATCTCATCCCACGATTCTACGCGATCATCCACACTTTGACGATCTGCCGTCAAGATTGATTTCCACAATGCCTTATTTTCAGCTGTTTAGCATTAAATTAAATTCTGTAATGCCTTTGGTCTATAATTGATTATCCATTATTTATTGGGGGAGGAACCATTTGGAACTTGATCCGGTTTTGATCAGCAGATTGTTAACGGGCTTAACTCTCGGCTTCCATATTATATTTGCAACCATTGGTGTAGGCGTCCCATTATTCATTTCCATCGCTGAATTTGTGGGCATTAAAAAGAAAGACCCAACGTATACACTTATGGCCAAGCGTTGGACGCGAGGATTTATCATTATAATAGCGATCGGGGTTGTGACGGGAACGGCAATTGGATTGCAGCTATCACTTGTGTGGCCAAATTTTATGCAAGTGGCCGGCAATGTTATTGCACTACCGCTGTTCTTGGAAGTATTCGCTTTCTTCTTTGAAGCGATTTTCATAGGCATGTATTTGTACACGTGGGGTAGATTTAAGAACCCTTATCTTCACTGGTTGCTTTCGCTGCCCATCGTGATAGGCGCTGGAATGTCCGCTGTGTTTATTACCACTGTGAATGGGTTCATGAATCAACCGGATGGCTTTGCTCTGGACGGGGGACAATTTGCAGCGGTAAGCCCTATGGGAGCGATGTTGAACGCTGCCACCCCTTCCAAAGTATTCCATGTTCTCTCTTCCGCTTATTTAACAGGTGCCGCCCTTTTGGCAGCCATTGCCGCCTTTGTGATACTCAAAAAGAAAGCATCCGACGCTCAAAAAAATATGACAGCTGCTTACCATAAAAAAGCTTTAAAAATGTTAATGCCTATTATTCTCGTCTTAGGTGCGGTGAACGTTCTTTCCGGAGACATTTCCGCCAAGTATTTGGCAGAAGATCAACCTGAAAAGCTTGCCGCGGCCGAATGGCACTTTGAAACGGAAGAAAACGCCGATTTAATCCTATTTGGATGGTTGGATGACAATCAAGATGTTCAAGGAGAAATACGTATTCCCAGCTTTTTAAGCTTCCTTGGATTTGGTGATTTCGATGCGGAAGTGACAGGCCTGGAGGAATTTTCGGAGGCAGAAACGCCGCCGCTTATCGTTCATTATTTGTTTGATCTGATGGTCATGATCGGTTTCCTATTGCCAGCTGTAGGGATTTTGTATGTCAGTTTCTATTTCCTGAAGAAGCGTAATGAGCATAACCGCTGGATACTCCGACTGATTGTGCTAGGCGGGCCTTTAGCATTCCTTGCCATTGAATTGGGATGGTTCTTTGCTGAACTGGGCAGACAGCCTTGGATGATTCGCGGGTTTATGACTGTGGAAGAAGCCGCCACTTCTTCGCCCTACATCGGTCTGATTTTTTTGCTGTTCCTCGCGCTTTACATTGTTCTTGGAACGTTATGTATCGTCGTTTTACGCAGGCTGTTCCGCAACAACCCTGCAGAACTTGAATTGGAAAAGCAAGAATTGGGTTAGGCGCGTTGATTATTTATCCAATAAAAAAGAAGCTTAAACAAATATGACGCTTCGTGAAGCCCTATTAAAGATGAAAACGATGTAAAACATCCCGTGTTTTATTATGTGTGGACTAGTTTAGCGTTTCAGCTACCATTATGAATCCCCAACCCCGAGCCTGAGGACTCATTTGGCTGATGAACATCACTTTGAGTCCGCAGATCTGCTGCCTGAGGACTCATTTTATACTAAGCATTGGTTTCTCGTTTCATACCAAAAGGTATTTCTATCATTGGAAACTTCCGATAGATAACATTTGCACTAAGGCGCATTGGATTGCTACGTGATCGAACATAGGCCACCTATGTGAGGGTATTTTAAGGTAAATCAACGCGCCTGGAATTGGGTGATGCATCATGAGTTATGAACTGATTGGCATAACTATATTATGGCTTTTTCTATATGGCTATTTGATTGTAGCTTCCATTGATTTTGGCGCCGGTTTCTTTGCATATTGGTCGAAATTAACAAAAAAGGACCATATTATAAACCAATTAATAGCCAGATACTTGTCGCCCGTATGGGAAATCACGAACGTATTTTTTGTGTTCTTTTTCGTCGGCATCGTGGGCTTTTTCCCCGATACCGCTTATTATTACGGAAGTGCGCTCCTTATTCCGGCGAGCATAGCTATCATCTTAATTGCTATACGTGGATCCTTCTACGCTTTTGAAAACTATGGATCGAAAGACAGCATCGTCTATTTGTTCCTCTACGGCGTATCAGGATTATTGATTCCGGCCTCCCTCTCAGTGGCACTAACCCTATCAGAGGGCGGGTTTATTGTAGAAGAAAACGGACAGGTTTCACTTGAATACTTGACGTTGTTCACTAGTCCATTATCGTGGAGCATTGTTGCGCTTGCTATCGTATCTGTCCTATTTATTAGCGCCACGTTCTTAACGTTTTATGCTTCTCGGGCAAATGACAAGCCGGCTTTAAAATTATTACGGACGTACGCTTTGTTTTGGAGCACACCAATGATAATAGCGGCTTTAACGACATTTATTTTTCTCAGCCAACACAATGAAAGACATTTCCAGAACATGATGGACTTATGGTGGATGCTTGGACTTTCCGTTGGATTTTTCTTGCTATCGCTCTGGCTCCTTTATTCCGGGAAAAATTATGGGCTTGCGTTTATTAGCGTTATGTTGCAATTCTTTTTTGCTTTCTTTGCATACGGGATCGGTCACTACCCGTATATCCTGGATCCATATATTACGATCCAGGGCGGGGCCACGCATGAATCGATGGGACTTGCACTAGTCATTGCCTTCATTGCAGGTTTATTCATGCTCATTCCTTCTCTCGCCCTCGTATTTAAACTGTTTCTTTTCGACGCAGACTATGTGAAGGGGAAAAAGTAGAGAAATGAACCTTTTAAAGATAAGTCTATCGCAACAAAAAGCAAGCATGGCACTTTTGGTTGGGTTCGCTTTTTTATTGGGAACGTCTATTATTAGTCAAGGCGCCATCATTGCTACCGTTATTGATGGCGTTTTCCTTCAAGACCAAGCTTTTGCTACGATTGTTCCACTCTTGCTTTTTTTACTTGGGATCATCTTCGTCCGTGCATCCATCATTTATGCAAGTGGACGAACGGGAATAAAAATGGCTGCTCAAACAAAGCATCATTTCAGAAAACGTTTATTGCAAAAGATGGCACATTCGTCTCTTCATACATCTTTAGAACGACAATCGGGCGGAAAAATCAGCATTCTCATGGATGCCGTAGACGCCGTTGATAATTACTTTAGCCAGTATATCCCCCGCCTGCTGCAAACCGCAGCTGTGCCTTTGATGATCCTCATTGTTGTCTTTACCCAACACGTAAATGCCGGATTGATTATGATGGTTACCGCGCCGTTCATTCCCCTGTTTATGGTATTGGTCGGTCTTCAAACCAAGAAAAAATCTGAAGAACAGTTAACACAATTAGAAGCCTTTTCCGGTACTTTTCTTGAGTCTTTACAAGGTTTGGTAACATTAAAATTGTTTGGCCGTTCCAAACAACAAAAAGACCGAATAGAAGAGAGCAGTATCGGTTTTAAACATGCGACCATGGCTATTTTAAAAGTCGCTTTTACAAATGCTTTTATGCTGGAAATTATTATGATGCTAGGCATTGGCCTTATCGCCCTCGAGATCGCGCTACAACTCATCATATTTGAAAGCCTTTCGTTTTTTACTGCCTTTTTTATTTTATTGCTCGTTCCCGATTTTTATCTGTCACTGAGAGATCTTGGAACGGCCTTTCATAATGGGCGCGCAAGTATGGGCGCGGCAAAAAAAGTGGAAAACGAACTGGAAAATACAGAAGACAACATTCAATGGGGACACAAGGAATTTCCGGATGAAAAATTCCCTCCTCCCATTGAGCTTTCTCATGTCAGTTTTCACTATCATTCGGAAGATTTCGCGCTTAATGACGTTTCGGCAAAGATTCTCCCGTATGAGCATGCGGCTATTGTCGGAAAAAGTGGGTCAGGTAAAACAACGTTATTGAACATTGTTGCAGGATTAATAAAGCCGGTGGAAGGTGCCATTACCATTGATGGCCATAGCCTGTTTGAGTACCGGGAGTCGAACTGGCATCAACACATCAGCTATATTACCCAACATCCCTATATTTTCTCCGGGAGTATTGGCGAAAATATCGCGATTGGCCTTAATGGTCAAGTATCACGGGATGAAGTGATCCATGCAGCACGACAATCCGGCATTTCAGAGATGATCGAAGAGCTAAATGATGGGTATGAGACGATTGTCGGCGAAGGGGGACGCGGGCTGTCCGGCGGAGAGAAACAACGCCTTGCACTGGCACGTGCGTTTCTGAAGAAACCTTCGATTATACTGTTTGATGAACCAACAGTGGGGCTCGATTTGCAAACAGAAGCCATATTGCAATCTTCCATCCAAAAACTCGGGACAAACGCCACGCTTGTAACAGTTGCCCATCGGCTGTATACGATACAAGATGCCGATCGCATTTTATTATTGGAAAACGGTAAACTCATGGCCACAGGCACGCACGACACATTGATGAGCCAATCCTCAACATATGCCGGGATGATTAATGCTCAATTGGGGGTTGAGTGATGAAGGAACTTTCAACGGTCACAAAAGCTATGATTCATGAAAAAAAAGATGTTTTTCTATCCATCATCGCGGGCTTTATCACCGGGACCGCGGGAGTGGGCCTTTTTGCCGCCAGTGGCTATCTAATATCACAAGCAGCATTGGAACCGCCTTTATACGCGTTAATCATCCTTACATCAACGGTGAAATTGCTTGGGCTCGTTCGTGCATTAAGCCGCTACGCTGAAAGGTATTATTCTCATCGGGCAACATTTTCTATTCTCCGCCGGTTAAGGGTTACCTTTTATGAAAAGTTGGAACCTTTTGCACCCGCCATTTTTCAAGAATATCAGAGTGGAGATTTGCTCGCGCGCATCGTAGGAGATGTTGAGCGATTACAGAATTATTTTTTGCGTGTCTTTTACCCACCCATTGTATTGATTATGGTCTTTCTTATGACTATTTTGTTCGTTATGTATTTTTCCGTGCTTATTGCTTTTGTTTTTGTCCTTGGTTTCCTTTTGACAACGTTTGTCATCCCTGCATGGTTTACGGTCCGCCAAAAGCAGATTCAGAACAATGTAGGCGAAAAGCGTGCAACGTTATCGACGAATGCAACGGAGTTTTTATATGGCTTCAGAGATTTGAAAGTCTATCAACAAATGGATGGAAAAGCGAAGGAATTATTGGGTGCCTCCAGTGACTTAATCCAAGAACAAAAAGAAGAGGGCCGTTATTTAATCGGAAACCAAGCGGTCAATACATTTTTGGCATTGGCCATTTCGGTGCTCGTGCTTGGTATCGGTGCTTATTTAGTGTCGGAAAGACACATGGACGGTGTTTTTTTAGCCATGCTTGTCATGCTTGCCATTACTGTTTTTGAGGAGGCTGTGCCAATGGCTTCTTTCCCTTCCCATTTGCGGGAAAGCAAACGGGCAGCAGGCAGATTGTCTCATACGCTACAAAGTGACTCTTTTAACATTGAACAGCGACAATTTGAATTATCGCGGGAGAAGCCGTTACACATTGATGTAAACAATGTCGATGTTCAATTTCAAAATGAACATCGCCCAGCCATCAAAGATGTGAACGTTACCATCCCTACAGGTTCCAAAACAGCCATTGTCGGCGCAAGTGGTTCAGGGAAATCCATACTCATGGCTCTGCTGTTAAAACTCGTAAGTGCTAGGCAAGGGGACGTATTATTAAACGGGAGAAGTGTGAACGAACTCACAGAAGAAAGCATTTGGGAAGCCATAAATGTGGTCATGCAGGAGAATCACTTCTTTTATGGATCTGTTCAAGATAATCTTTTATTAACGAATCAAGCACACACCATGTCAAGCATTAGATCCGCACTACAAAAAGTTAACCTTGATCACCTTGCTTTGGATGATCACATATATGAACGTGGAGAGAATCTCTCCGATGGAGAAAAACAAAGGCTTGCAATGGCCCGGGTACTGTTAAAAGATGGACGAACCTGGGTTTTGGATGAACCTACGTCTTCATTGGATGCCGTAACAGAAAAAAAGATCTTTGCGCATTTGTGGCAACAAGCCAAAGACGACACCATTATATTAATCACCCATCGCCTAACAGGCCTGGAAAACATGGATCAAATCATTGTGATGGATGAAGGAAACGTCATTGAAAAAGGAACGTATGAACAGCTTATGGCCATGAAGGGGCATTTTTATGACATGAAACAGCTTGAGAGACAAGTCCTTTCAGTCCTTTAGGGTTTTCTCAACAAAGGCCCATTGGACACCCTCCCAAAAACGGCAGCGCGATTCGTGTCCCTCTGAGAGTGGGGTACTCGCCTTTTGGGGGACGACAACAGGTTTGTCGTCCCTCTGGACGTCGTCTCCTTCTGCTTGGGGGAAGACGTTTCACGTTCTTTTTCAACCGTCAGCCCGATTAGAGATCATTTGAACGTGTCTCACGTGTTTTCGGGCACATGGCACCTCTCGAAGGTTAAATAATCCATTCAGGGGTGCCATGAACGGGTTATGGCACCTCTAAAAGCAAAAATGTTCTAATCCGAGGTGCCATGAGTGAGTCATGTGGAATAACCGGAAGGTAAAATCATCAAGTGTGAGGAAATTCAGCCATAATGACTAGTAACCATCCTCTTTTTTTGATGTTCCCCTTGGATGTGACCGGATAATTCGACCATCCTGCACTAGTCCTCGTAATCGACAATTGCTCCGAGCTTTTCAAGGGCTTCGGAAACAACTTCTTTGGGTGCTGATTCAACAAAACGATACCCTCTTGCTTTTAAATCCAATGACCTTAGTTGATCGGTCTTAATTTTCCCTGTAGTTTGCATCCCTCCGGGAAGGCCAACGTTGAAAACCCAATCGCTTGATGTCTTCGATATCGAACAACCGATTGCAAGCGTTGAAACTTCGTTATAGTGTTTGTTGGATAAAATAATAAATGGTCGATGTCCTGCCTGTTCGTGTCCTTTTGTCGGATTCACGTTAACCACAATGATGTCGCCTTGCTTTAACATTTATAGAAGTTCATCTCCCACAAAGTCAAATTCATCAAGTTCAGGTTGTTGTTGGTTTTTTGCAATAGCTGCCAGTTCCTTGATGTCGTATTTCTTTCGTTCCACTTTTGCAGGCTCAACGATCAATCTGCGATTTTGATAATCTACAGTGACATCCAAAACGGTGTTTGCATCGATCCCTAAACCCTCTTTCCATGCAGATCGAAACGTTAACGCATCACTATTACCTTGCTTTTTTAAAGTGGTTTGCACGATTATTCCTCCCCTATGAGATTTGCTATTTGAACTCATTGTATCATCACTCCCTTCAAAATGTATATACCTTTGTACTTACATTTATATTATTTATGTATATACAATATGAAAAGCATCCCCAAAAGATGACGGCGATATACCACATTGTCACTTGGTGAAGACAGGTGGTCGCATCATGTCTTACAGCGATCGAAGCGATACAGATTAATTGAATGAATATTATGATCTGACTAAAAAAATATACCGCACCGATGTGCTCCCTCCATATGAGCACAGCTTTAATCGCTGATGGAGTTAAGCAACCCTGACAAAGCAGCTGAAATGCTGCTAAAGTGATTGATTGGTTCAGACAAAATAAGAAAGACAATATTTCCCATGTTCAGCATATCGCAGGCAGTCCAGAGTTAGGCTTCTTCCTGCCAAATACAGAGGGTGTTGAAATACATGAAACGGTTCAACCGTTAGAAAACGAAAATGTTATTGTGAAAAATTTCCCAAACAGCTTTTTGCAGACGGATTTGGAAAGCAAGTTGAGAGCATCGATGCCACAGTCAGAGCGTTGATCTAGGTTTTGAAACGACACTTATCGAAGATGCATGCGTAACAAGGGAGTTATCTTATCAAGAGAAGACAGTTCCGGCAGAACAGGTTCATTCTGCGTGTGTGAGTGCCGTTAACGGCATGTATGCCACTGTCATTTTGACCGAGGATTTCTTGGCGAACGAATAATTCAGTCGTAAAGGGAGGTTGTTGATAAACAATCTCCCTTTTATACGATCTCTATCATTTCTTGATAACGACCTGAATCACATGGCCTAAACCCGAATGTCTTTTTCCTTCATTCCGCATCGCTTCGCCGTAATAAAAATGAATACATTTGTTATTTTTAATCCAACTCAGGATTTCTGCCGGATCATATAACATGTCAAGGGAGGGCGGGCCACCTGTTTGATACTTAAGCTGATCCTTAGAGTAAACTTCAAAAATGACATACCCACCAGGTTTCACTGAATCGATCATGCTTTCCATCAGGAATGGTTGGTCTTTTTTTGGAACGTGTCCAAATACCATAATGGCCGCATCAAATTGATGATTATTCACTTTCTCTTGCGTTAAATCAACCTGAACGGTTTTTACATCAACGTTACTTTCACTTGCTAACGTTTCCGTTTTCTCAAGGCCAAACGTTGATTGATCATAAGTCGTCACGTCATGACCCAATTTGGCTAGATAAACCGCATTCCGGCCCTCGCCTTCAGCAAAACAACCAACTTTTGAATGATCCGGAATGATACTACTTTTATCGTGTATAAATGCATTTTCACTTTTGCCATAAACGTAATCTTTATCTGAAAAACTGTTATCCCAATGTTCTTTTGACATTATTATTTCTCCTTAAAGGACATCCATCCAGATTTTAATGGCAGTTCCAAGTATCAGAATAGCTAACATTCCCTGCAGTATTTTCGTATTCACACGCTTACCGGCATTGACTCCCAATGGCGACGCTATAAGACTGGCTATAATCATAATAATAGCAGAAATAAAGAGTATTTGTCCTGTCAGAATCTTTCCGGCTGTCGTACCAATCGACGAAATAAAGGTGATGGCGAGTGACGAAGCGATGGTCATCCGTGTCGGGATTTTCAATACAATCAGCATGATTGGGACTAATATGAAGGCACCAGCTGCCCCGACAATTCCGGCACCAATACCGGTAAGCAAAGCCAGAATTGTTGCCACCCACTTATTGAAATCGACCTGATCGAACGTTATAGCATCACTACCCTTTTTCGGGACAAACATCATGACAGCAGCAATCGTTGCCAGCAAACCGTAAACAAGATTGACCCCGCCTTCTATCATAAACTGAGAACCATATCCACCGATAAAACTTCCGATTAATATACTGACACCCATATATAGAATTAAAGACTTGTTCAAATATCCGCCTTTACGGTATGCCCACACGCCACCAATTGTTGCGAAAAGCACTTGAACCGCACTTATTCCGGAAACTTCATGTGCTGAAAAAGCTGACAAACCCAATAAAGGCGGAATATATAACAGCATTGGATACTTGGTAATCGATCCGCCAATTCCTACCATTCCGGAAATAAATGAACCGATAAATCCTATCAGAAATAGAACAATGATAAAAATAAGGCTGTATTCCATACAATCTTTCCCTCCTTAAAAGAAGGGAACCCCAGTAGCTGAGGTCTCCATTACGCTTTTTTTATCCAAAATTTCAGGACGTCATCTTCTTTTGCTTCATCAACCAATTCGTGACCTCCGGATTTTGCCCATGCGGTTAAATCGCTTTTAGCACCTTTATCTGTTGCATGAACTTCCAGAATTTCATCTGAGTCAATTTCCTCGATTGCCTTTTTCGTTTTAACTACCGGCATTGGGCACGCCATCCCTTTGGCATCTAATACTTTTACTGCTTCCATTATAAGTCCCTCCATATTTACCCCAGCTCCAGAATCCTATCCGTGCACTGCACAGCGGTTTGGTCCAATTTCCATTTCGCGTTGTTTTTCTTCCTCCGGATTCATCTTGCCCATATTGATTTGACGAATATTATCGTGTTCATTTGGCTGCGGTGGTAGATTCTCGGTGACCATCTTCCGAAAGACCTGTTCATCTTCCACCTGCAAGCCCTCATTGCGTCGATATAAATCACCAAGTCGCGCTGCAACACTGCCTTTTTCGCTCATTTCATCGATAGACGAATAATGGGCAGGCAATACAATCAAATCATCAGACAGTTCTTTATAACGGCTGTACAAGGTATCGCGCAAATCGCCAACCCAATCTTCCGCCTTACCGGCAAGATCGGGACGACCGATAGATTTAACGAACAGAATATCACCCGTCAGAAAATATTGATCATCAATAATTAGAGACGTGCTCCCTATGGTATGTCCCGGTGAATAAATCGGGTGCACGTTTACAGTTGTATTGCCGACTGTTAGATCACTGCCTTCTTCTAATGATGCATAGTCAAATTTGACCTCGCGAGCGTCTTTAGGTGGAAGGTGATAGGTTCCACCTGTATGGTTAGCAAGCTGGCGGCCACCAGAAATATGGTCAGCATGGAGATGTGTATCGATCGTATGCTTAATGGTGACACCTTTTTCTTCAGCAAACCGTTCATAAATATTCGTCATCCGGTTGGCGTCGATAACCGTTGCTTCATTTTCGGAAACAACCATATACGATAGACAACCCTTGCCAAGACGGACAAATTGATAAAGACTTCCACCGTAATTCAAGTCAGCTATTTTGACCGGCTCCAAATGCTCACTCCAAGCTTTCATACCGCCGTCCAAGTCTTGAACATTCGTAAAGCCTTCTTCTTCCATCATTTTAGCTACCATCTTGGATGATCGGCCTTTTGCGCAAACAACAATTATTTCCTGATCTTTATTCAATTTCTCCGCGACGGGATCGATTCCGTCCAGCAGATTGACGTAAGGTTCGTTAATGACCTCGACGCTGTCTCCTTCAATCTTCCAATCATCAAAGTCATCTGTATTCCGAACATCTAAAACAAGAGTTTCCTCAAGATTAACCACACGTCTTGCAAGTTCCTTCGGCGTTATACTTTGTGACATTCTCCATAGCCCCCTTTTGTCATTTAAAATGTCAGTGAGATATCGGCATCTTTGGCAAATTCAATGAACGATGCCGCTCCGCCAACTTCAATGCCATCAACAAAATCGTCTTTTTCCAAATTCATGACGTCCATTGTCATTTGACAGCCAATCATTTTCACATCCATTTCTTGAGCCATTTCTAATAAATCACTAATAGACGGAACATTTGCTTTCTGGAAACCTTCTTGGAAGTGTTCCTTCCCTTCCGGCAACGGCAGAGTCTTGTGGGCTTCCTTATGAATCAGGTTCAACCCTTCAAATGTGAAGAAAATGCCTACCTCTTTATCAGATGCCGCGGCAGCTGTCGCAATATTAAACACTTTGTATGCGTCAAACTTACCGCCATTTGCTGCAATAATCGCTACCCGTGAGTGGTTACCTTCCATTAATTGTTCCTCCCGTCCACATTTAATACACATACCAGTATGGGTATATGAGAAGTCAAAAAAATAAAGATTTGACTGTAAACACTACAATATACCCCTGGTGGTATATTGTCAAGTGAAATTCACTCGTTTATCTACTCTTAACAAGTAAATTTCCCGCTTCATTAATGACATCTACCGCGCTTTCTCCATTAGCCCGCTCCTCCCATAGGTATATAATATAATCAATCTTTTTGTTTTTCCCTCGTATTTATCTTTGTAGTACTATGGAATCTGTTTCAACGTCAAAAAGAAATTAAGATTAATTAGGGTTTTAATGCCCTCATCGGATGATGTTGTTTAATCTCTTGTATGGACAGGTGTAAACTATAATTCCCATGTTCGAGAAGTTGATCAAGAAAAAGATTCAATTGATTTTGGGACCCAACTTTAGCTTTTAAATGATAACAGCCTTCCCCGGAAACCGATGAGCTTCAACGACCGCTTGATGATCTTGAATGAAACGAATAAAAGTATCATGATTAGCCGTTTTCATATGAACGACGACAAACGCCGTGAAAGAAAAACCAAGTTTCATTTCATCGATGACGAGAGAGTAGGCTTGAATAATACCATTATCCTCCATTTTTTTAATACGGTTCCCTACTGCTTGTCCGGTCATATGAATCTGCTCTCCTATATCTCTCCATTGAATACGTGAATTTTCGGTTAATAACCGAAGAATTTGAACGTTTATTTGATCGATGTTCATAATAAAATCCTTTCGCCGTGAAATTCTTTGATACGAAAGTGTTTCATCAAAGGATCGATAAAAATTTAAAAATCCATTATCATTTTTATTGTAATCCATTCTTTAATGAGGTGAAAACAATGAGCACAGCTTTAATCGTTGTCGATATCCAAAATGACTATTTTCCAAATGGAAAGATGGAGTTAAGCAACCCTGACAAAGCAGCTGAAAATGCTGCTAAAGTAATTGATTGGTTCAGACAAAATAACAAAGACAATATTTTTCATGTTCAGCATATCGCAGCCAGTCCGGAGTTAGGCTTCTTTCTTCCAAATACAGAAGGTGCCGAAATATATGAAACGGTTCAACCGTTAGAAAACGAAGATGTTACCGTAAAAAACTTCCCTAACAGCTTTTTGCAGACGGATTTGGAAAGCAAGTTGAGAGAAAAAGGGGTAACCAAGGCCGTCGTTGTAGGCATGATGACGCATATGTGTATCGATGCCACCGTTAGAGCTGCCGTTGATCTAGGTTTTGAAACGACACTTATTGAAGATGCATGTGCAACAAGAGAGTTATCTTATCAAGAAAGGACAGTTCCAGCAGAACAAGTTCATAGCGCGTTTGTCAGTGCGGTCGACGGCATGTATGCCACTGTCATTTCGACCGAAGATTTCTTGACGAACGAATAAGTGAATAACAAATGGGAGGTTGTTAAAAAACAAGCTCCCTTTTAATATGATCACTATCATTTGTTCATCTTCCGCTATCTACTTTTAACTAGTAAATTTACCGCTTCATTAATGACATCTTCCGCGCTTTCTCCATTAGCCTGCTCCTCACGTATACATTGCTCCAGGTTCTTGCTCACAATGAGTGCCGAGGTACGGTCCAGGGCGTTTTTAGCTGCAGACAATTGAGTAACAACATCTCGGCAATCTTTTTCTTCTTCCATCATTTTTAGTACCCCTCTAATCTGCCCCTCTAACCGTTTCACTCGATTTTTCACTTGTTCATCATATTCCATAATAAAATTTCTCCTTTTTCATGATAACCGTATAATATACCCCTGTGCGTATATAGTCAATCTTCCGGCGCACGATAAGGAACCTTTATTTCCGTTATTTTGGTGGTTGATGATCTTCTCCCCACTGGCACATTTCCTGAATAATAGGCCAGAGTGTTTGCCCTTTGTCAGTAAGGCTATATTCAACTTTGGGAGGAATTTGCGGATATTCCTCACGATGAATAATACCATTGTTCATCATTTCTTTTAGTGAAGCGCTCAGTGTTTTATAAGTTATGTTGCCTAACATACGCTGGAGTTCATTATAGCGTACCGCACCATTTTTTGATAGATGATAAATAATTAGCAGCTTCCACTTCCCGCTTATTAAGGAAAGTGTGTATCCGAAAGCAGGTCCTTGGCTGTCAGCAGCATTACCATTAGTTGTTTTCATGTTTACACTATCCCCCAAGATAGTATGCGTCAAAAAAGTGCATACTTGTGAACGGATATGCAATATTTGCGGGGTTGGAACGAATGATTAATTATCTTCAAGCGTTTCATTTCTCTGAAAGTGATTTAGATTATTTGGAGGAGTTAGGCTACCGAACAGACTATATTGATTTTTTAAGAACCGTATATTTTACAGGATCTGTTCGAGCTATGAAAGAGGGGGAGGTTGCATTTGGCGATGCACCAATCCTTCGTATCGAAGCACCGTTAATTGAAGCGCAACTCATCGAAACGGCCTTGTTGAATATCGTAAATTATCAAACCCTTATCGCAACGAAAGCTTCTCGGATAAAACAAGTCGTTGGAGGAGAGCAGCCCGTTTCAGAGCTTGGCACAAGACGAGCACATGAATTCGATGCCGCATTATGGGGGACGAGAGCAACTTATATCGGTGGTTTCTCTAGCACAAGCAATGTTCGAGCAGGGAAACGATTTGACCTGCCAACTTCCGGGACACATGCCCATTCCTATGTTCAAGCGTATCAAAATGAATATATCGCTTTCCATAGGTACGCAAAAAGCCACAGTAATTGTGTTTCCCTAGTGGATACGTATGACACTATAAAATCAGGTGTTCCTACAGCAATCAAAGTTGCCAAAGAACTGGGCAACAACATTAATTTTGAAGGTATTCGGATAGACAGCGGGGACTTGGCCTATCTTTCCAAAGAAGCGAGGAAATTATTAGATCAGGCAGGATTTTTTGACACGAAAATTTATGCTTCGAATGATCTCGATGAATATACCATTATGAACTTAAGGGCACAAGGAGCAAAAATCGATGCATGGGGAGTTGGCACAAAAGCAATAACCGCCTTTGATCAACCGGCTTTAGGTTCTGTGTACAAACTGGTTTCCATTGAAGATGAAAACGGACAGTTGCGTGATACGATTAAACTTTCTGCAAGCCCTGAGAAAGTCACGACACCAGGGTTGAAAAAGGTATTCCGCATTATAAACAACCATACGAAAAAAGCAGAGGGTGATTATATCGCTTTAGCCAACGAACAACCAGAAAAAGAAGGTAAACTTCATATGTTTCACCCAGTGCATACGCATATTGGAAAGTTCGTCACCCATTTCACAGCCAAAGATTTGCACGAAAATATTATCGACCGTGGCACACTTGCGTATGAATGTCCTCATGTTCAAGAAATTCAATCTTATGCAGAGGAACAACTAAACCTGTTATGGGAAGAATACAAACGTTCCTTAAATCCAGCTGAATATCCTGTGAATTTAAGTCAGGCTTGTTGGGACAACAAAATGAAAAATATAGAGAAAGCAAAAAAACACAGCCAAAAACCAGTACCTTTATAAGGGGTTGATTGGCATGAAGATAGGTATTTATGGATCTTCGTTTGACCCCATCACGAATGTTCATTTATGGACTGCTTCCACCGTTCTTCACCAAGCAAAATTAGACAAAGTGATTTTTCTTCCCTGTGCAAGCAATCGTGCTGACAAGCAATTGCACACGGAAGATGAGCATCGTTGGAATATAATTCAACTTGCCATTAAAGACAACCAAGTATTTGTTGCCGACGATTATGAAATTTCCTTGCGCTCAGGGGTTGGAAAACAATACACATTATATACAATGGAACATTTTAAATCTAAATTTCCAAACGATGATGTCTTTTTCATTATGGGAGCGGACGTGTTGCGTGATATCGACAATCAAGATGTTCCCGTCCACAGGCGATGGCGTATGCGGGAGAAATTGATCCATTCAAACAAGTTTATCATCATGGCTAGAGATGGTATTGATATGACGAAAGTGATTTCAAAAAGTCCATTGCTGCGAAATCATGATGATGGTTCACGATTTCACCTAATTGATAAAGGGTTAGCGATGGAAATCAGTTCGAGCTACATTCGCCAAGAGTTTGCATTAGGTGGCGAACCAAGGTATTTACTCCCAGAAGCTTGTTATCAATACATTTTAGAACACGACTTATATCGGCACACGTAGCAAAAAATTGGGAGGTTGTTGAAAAACAATCTCCCTTTTTATATGATCACTATCATTTCATGATCAGCTTGAATTACTTTTTTTCATATACACCCAATAAAATAAAAAACACCCGTGCTGCACAAACAAACCAGCACGGGTACTTCCGGTTAATCTTTTTTAATGCTTAAATGTCCTTCATGCATCTCTTCAAGGGCGATGCCAACAAGTTTGTTAGACGTAGGTTTTTCAAGTGTCGAGGGATGCCCTTCCATTTCCTGGAGTTCACGTGCCCGTTGGGCGGCGATTGTGACGATGGAATACTTCGAATCAATCTTTGTGAGCAATGCGTCGATCGATGGATAAATCATAGTTACTTCACCTCCACGGATTGTCGGTAATGGTCGATGACGCGGTCTTTGCGGCAATGTTCGGCTTCAACAATGGAACGGACCCTTTGTACCGCTTTGTCGACGTCATCGTTTTCCACAACATAATCATAGTTTGCCATCATTTCAATTTCTAACCTGGCAACCGACATGCGTTCCTCAATGAGATCGCTGTTTTCGGTGCCTCGTTCTTCGATGCGTTTGCGCAGTTCGGACAGATCCGGCGGTGCCAAAAAAATAAAGACCCCCTCCGGGTAACGTTCCCTTACTTTCGCAGCACCCTGGACTTCAATTTCCAATATAATATCAGTGCCCGTTTGCACGGTGTCCGTGACATTTTGCAGGGGGGTGCCATAATAATTGTTCACATACTTTGCCCATTCCAACAACTCGCCGTTGGCGATCATTTCCTTAAACGCCTCTTCGCTTTTAAAAAAATAATTCACGCCGTCTTTCTCGCCTTCCCGCGGGGCGCGGGTCGTAGCGGAAACCGAGTAGTTAATCGAATCATCAACGGCGCGCAATGCATTGCAAACCGTACCCTTTCCCACCCCGGCAGGTCCGGAAAGAACGATGAGTAGCCCGTGATCTTTCTTCAACATTGTTCATCCTTCCATCGGTGTACGTTTTCTCCAATTGTATCACCAACATGTCCCTTTGGGAAATAGGATATACCCGCGAGACTCGCTAATCGTCATCGTTTTCCTCTTTTGTCGTTAAGCGTTGGGCAACGGTTTCAGGCTGGACGGCCGAGAGAATGACATGATCGCTGTCAACGATCACGACCGCTCGCGTTCGTCTGCCATACGTCGCGTCAATGAGCATGTTGCGGTCGCGGCCTTCTTGAATGATGCGTTTGATCGGCGCAGACTCGGGGCTAACGATGGCGATGATACGGTTCGCGGAAACGATATTTCCAAAACCGATGTTAATCAATTTAATACTCAATTGTAACCCTCTTTTCTATTCGATATTCTGCACCTGTTCCTTCACCTTTTCAAGGATGCTTTTCATTTCGACGACTACTTTTGATAGGCTTTGGTCATTGCCTTTGGATCCGATCGTATTCACTTCGCGGTTCATTTCCTGTGTAATAAAATCAAGTTTTCGCCCGATGGCTCCCGGCTCGTCTAACGTCTCCCTGCACTGCTTCACGTGTGCGTGCATTCTGGCCAACTCTTCACTTATATCACTTTTGTCGGCAAAAACCGCAACCTCCGTAAGCAAGCGCTCTTCGTCGACCGTCTCGACCATCGCTGTCATTTTTTCTTCGAGCTTTTGCCGGTAACGGGATTGCATTTCGGGCACACGCGCTTCCAATGTGCCCAAGCATTCAGAAATATGCTGCAAATAGTTTTCTAGTTCCCGGGAAAGCAATCGCCCCTCTTTGCTTCTCATTTCCATCAACCTGTCGCAAGCGTTTTGCATCGCTTTCAAAAATGCTTGGTGGACGGCAGGGGCCTCCCCTGTTTCTTCCTGAATGGAAACAATCTGTTCATTAAATAAAAAATCATTCAATGACAGCTGTCCGTCAAATGCACCGAACGCTTGCATCTGTTCGGCTGCTTGCACATATTGGCGCAACAGATGCCAATCAATATGTAGACGTTTTTCTACGCCAAGGGAGGAGGGACTTCCAGTCAACGTGACGGTTATATCCACCTTGCCTCTCTGCACCTTTTCGTTCACCATTGTACGAGCTTCTTCTTCCCGGCTGCTAAGAGCTACAGGCAAATGAATGTGCACATCAAGAAAACGGTGGTTCACGCTTTTCATTTCAACGCTGATCCGTCCGTCAGCAACTTTTTCTTCCGCAAATCCGTAACCTGTCATACTCGTGACCATTTTGTATCACATCCACTTTTCTCATTTTAAACAATTTTAACGATAAGGACAAGGTATTAAGGTAAAAAATCATTAATTCCGATGGAAGAACCATGATTTTTGATATAGAAAGAGAGGTCAGACGTCGGAAGCCGGAAATCGGACAACAGCTTCTGCATAACACAAGGCCGCCACGGCTTTTTGTTCCTCTCGGAGCAGCTCGACCTTCGTCTGAGGGATTACTTGGTTTCGCTTGTTCCTCTCAGGGCAGCTCGATCTCCGTTTGAGGAATTACTTGGCTTCCTTTGTTCCTCTCGGAGCAGCTCGACCTTCGTCTGGGAGATTACTTGGCTTCGCTTGTTCCTCTCAGGGCAGCTCGATCTCCGTTTGAGGGATTACTTGGCTTCCTTTGTTCCTCTCAGGGCAGCTCGATCTCCGTTTGAGGAATTACTTGGCTTCCTTTGTTCCTCTCGGAGCAGCTCGACCTTCGTCTGAGGGATTACTTGGCTTCCTTTGGTTCCTCTCGGAGCAGCTCGACCTTCGTCTGAGGGATTACTTGGCTTCGGTCAACTGCCAATCGACCAATTCTCACTCCATTAGATTTAATAGCATCAGAGGGAAAAGTCGCCCCTCTGATGGAAACTTCCTTTTATTTTTTTCGCAAGCCCGTTCCTGCGAGTGCAACGGTCGGGATCGCGGAGAGACCGAGAATAAGGAGCCAATCGTTCAAACCGAGTGCGGTTGTGTAAAAAATCGGTTGCAACACTGGAACGTAAATGACGATTAACATTAATACGACGGAAGATATAACCGCCCACAGCAAGGCTTTATTTTCAAATGGCGAACGGTGAAAAACGGAATACTCGCTACGGCAATCGAACACATGAATGAGTTGAGCCATTACGAGCGTGGCAAAAGCGACGGTTTGCGCGTGTGTAAGTTCTGGGATCCCGGTGCCGTAAAGGGTGATGACAAAAGCGGCGAGGGATACGAGTCCGATCAACAACCCCCGTGTCATCACTTTCGTCCCCAGTCCGCGCGCAAAAATCCCCTCCCGCGGATCGCGGGGATTCCGTTTCATTACATCGCTTTCCGCCCGGTCGACGCCGAGGGCCATTGCCGGCAGTCCATCCGTCACGAGATTGATCCAAAGGATTTGGATAGCAACGAGCGGCAAAGGCAATCCGAGCAACAACGCAAACAACATGACAAGAATTTCGCCAACGTTGGAGGCGAGCATATAACGGATGAATTTGCGAATGTTATCATAGATGTTTCGACCTTCTTCAATGGCGGCTTTGATCGTGGAAAATTTGTCATCGGCCAGCACAAGTGCCGCCGCTTCTTTTGCTACATCCGTGCCGCTTTTTCCCATCGCTACGCCTATATCGGCCGCTTTCAAGGCGGGGGCGTCGTTCACGCCGTCCCCGGTCATGGCCACAATGTGCCCATTTTGTTGGACGGCTTTGACGATGCGCAGTTTGTGTTCAGGAGAAACCCGTGCAAACACATAGGTTTTCCCGACAGCCGTGTGAAGCGTCCGGTCATCCATGGCATCCAGTTGCTCTCCGGTTAAAACTTCTCCGTGGACCGGGAGCATATCGAGATCACGCGCAACCGCTCTTGCCGTTTCCATGTGGTCGCCGGTGATCATCACTGTTTTGATTCCCGCTTCCCGGCATTGCTTAATCGCTGTCTTTACATCGGAACGGGGCGGGTCCATCATCGCTTGCAAGCCGATTAGCGTCATATCCCTTTCCACATCGGCGGCCTCGTAATTCACGTCTTTTGGCAGGGGCTTAATGGCGATCGCGATCGTTCGCAAGGCTTGTTTTGCCATGCGTGAGACCGTTTTGTCCCATTGGGCTTGCAACGCAGGTGTTAACGGGCGGTCCTCTCCGTTTATTCGCGCGGAGGCGCACTTGGAAATTAACACGTCGGGCGCCCCTTTTGTAATGATAAAACGTCGCCCATTTTGATCTTTTACAATCACGGTCATACGTTTTCTTGTGGAATCAAACGGCATTTCATCAAGACGACTAAATGATCGCGTTGCATCTTCCGGAGACAGCCCCGCCCGAACGGCAGCCAAAACGAGAGCCGCTTCGGTCGGTTCACCGGTGATCTCGACGTCTTCATGCTTTTGGATTTTCGTTTTCGAGCCACGTGCCGGTTCTGTTTTTATCATCTCCGCATTATTGCAAACGAGCCCATACATAAGTAAATCACTGGCCTCTTGGGCACTGCTGAACGAAGCGTCGGGCCCTTCGCCTTCGACGTCCCATTCTTCCGTCCATGTCCACAGTTTGGTGACGGTCATGTCATTTTTTGTAAGCGTGCCTGTTTTATCGGAACAAATCACCGATGCACAGCCGAGCGTTTCCACAGCGGGCAGGCGACGGACGATCGCTTTATGGCGAATCATCCGCTGGACGCCGAGGGCGAGGGCGACGGTGACAATCGCTGGTAACCCTTCGGGAATCGCCGCTACCGCGAGGGAGACACCGGCGATAAACATTTGATACATCGGTTGACCTTGAATAATGCCTAAAAAGACGACGAGGGCCGTAAGTAAAATCGCGCCGACGATCAATATTTTCCCGAGTTGCGCCAATCGGTGTTGCAAGGGCGTCATCTGCGTTTCCGTTGACTGCAGTAAATGCGCGATTTTCCCCATTTCCGTTTTCATGCCCGTATCGACGACGATGCCTTTGCCCCGCCCGCGGCTCACCATCGTGCCGGCAAATGCCATATTATGCCTGTCCGCGAGCGGTACCGATTCTGCGTTAATCGGGGTTGCATCTTTTTCAGCAGGCAGCGACTCTCCCGTCAGCGAGGATTCTTCAATGGCAAGCCGCATCGTTTCCACGAGCCGAATGTCGGCACTAATGCGGGCACCATTATCCAATTGTATGACGTCACCCGGGACGACATCCGCGGATGGGAGGCTTTTCCACCTTCCGTTCCGCAACACGTTCACTTCCGGTGCCGACAATTCTTTCAATGCATGCAACGAGTTCTCCGCTTTTCGTTCCTGGGCAAAGCCAAGGAGGGCGTTCACGGTGACGATCCCGATAATGACGAGCGCATCAATATACTCGCCGAGCAAACCGGAAACAAATGTCGCCACAAGCAGAATAAGAACCATGAAATCCTTGAACTGTTCGAGAAAAAGAATTGGCCATGGCGTCCGCTTTTCTTCCAGCAATTTATTGGCACCGTATTTTTGCAATCGGCGTGCGGCTTCTTGGTCGTTTAAGCCTGTGCCAATATCGGTGTTAAAAGACTTGTACAACGTGTAAGGATCGGTTTGATGCCACTTCATCTCATTTACACCCCACAGCTTGGACTTCTCATTCATCCTATTCAGCGGGTGGGGGAAACATGCTATACTGGTAAAAGTGAGAAAGGATGATCGCCATGTCTTTTGATGGATTTGTCCTGCGCAGCGTTCTCCATGAATGGCAGGAAACGCTTGAAGGGGCACGAATCACGAAAATCAAACAACCGACCGCTACTGATCTGAATATGACCGTCCGAAAGAGCGGAAGCAACCATACAATTTTATTTTCCATCCATCCGAGTTTTGCCCGCCTGCACTTTAGTCCTACGGCAGATTCGGGGCCCGCAGAACCACCGATGTTTTGCCGGATGCTTAGAAAAAATCTCGAAGGCGGTTTTATACGCGGCATCGAACAAGACGGGCTTGAACGGATCGCCACGTTACACATTGAAGGGACGGATGAAATCGGCGATCGGGAAAATAAACGGCTCGTTATGGAACTGATGGGCAAGCACAGCAACCTGTTGCTTATTGATAATGACGACAAAATTGTAGAATGCATGAAGCACGTACCGGCGTCTGTCAACCGCTATCGAACGCTTTTGCCGGGGCGGGCTTATGAGACACCTCCCGACCAACAGAAAAAGAACCCGTTGGAGGCGGACGAAGATACCGTACTGCGCGCCCTCGATTTCAATCAAGGCAAATTGGACCGGCAACTCGTGCAACAGTTTACGGGCATGTCGCCGCTCCTCGCGAAAGAAATCGTCCATCGGGCAGGCGTTGGGGAAAAGGAGCGGCTTGCGGACAGTTTCACGGAAATGATGCGCACCATGAAAGACTTTCGATTGCAGCCGACGATCGTGTATGACGAAACGAAAGAATTTTTTCATGTCGTGGCGTTGACGCATAAAGATGGAAGCAAAGAGACATTTTCAAGCGCTAATGAGATGATATTTGCCTTTTATGAAGGAAAAGCAGAGCGCGATCGCGTGAAACAACAGGCGTTTGACTTGGAACGCTTTATCCGCAACCAACGAAACCGCAATGAAAAGAAGCTCGAAAAACTAAAAGAAACGGCCGAGCAGGCGGAAAACGATTTGGAAAACCAAAAACTCGGCGAACTGCTAACCGCCCATATGCACACGATCCGTCCGGGGGATAGCGTTGCTGAAGTGACAGATTACTACGATGAAGAGGCTCCGACGATTCACATTGAACTTGATCCGGAAAAAGCACCGGCCGATAATGCGCAAGCCTATTTTCAACGCTACAACAAAGCGAAAAATGCCGGAAAAGCCGTGGAGCAGCAACGGCAAAGCGCGCGGCGTGAAATTGATTATTTTGACAGCCTCCTGCAACAGTTGGATAGCATCGAAGCGAAAGATATCGCCGACATTCGCGAGGAGTTGGAAGAAGGAGGGTATTTGAAGGCGAAGCCATCCAAAAAGCGGAAAAAGAACCAACAAAAGCCGACGCTCGACCGCTATGAATCAAGCGAAGGCATCGAGATTCTCGTCGGAAAAAACAACAAGCAAAACGAATACTTGACAGGCAGGCTCGCGAGACGATCGGACACGTGGCTACACACGAAAAACATTCCGGGCTCCCATGTCGTCATCCGCGCCGAGGAATTTAATGACGATACGCTCGAAAAAGCTGCCGGCATCGCCGCTTATTATTCCAAAGCACGCGATTCGGGATCGGTGCCGGTCGACTATACGCTCATCCGTCACGTGAAGAAGCCGAACGGTGCCAAACCGGGCTTTGTCACCTACGACGAGCAGAAAACGGTGTTCGTCACCCCGGACGCGGGTACCGTGCGGAAGTTGCGGCAGTGAAGGAGAGGGGCGGGGCGAGTTTGGGCTTCATGAGCACGTTATGGAGAGCGAAACAGCACGCGCTCTCGGGTTTCGGGCTTCATGGGCGGCTCACGGCGACCGAAACAGGACGTGATCTCAGGTTTCGGGTGTCATGAACGCTCCATGGCGACCGAAACTGGACGCGATCTCGGGGTTCGGGCTTCATGAACATCTCATGGCGACCGAAACAGCACGTGATCTCGGGGTTCGGGCTTCATGAACACCTCATGGTGACCGTAACTAGACGCGCTCTCGGGTTTCGGGCTTCATGAACATCTCATGGCGACCGTAACTAGACGGGTTCTCAGGTTTCGGGCTTCATGTACGCTCCATGGCGACCGAAACAGAACGGGTTCCCAGGTTTCGGGCTTCATGAACGCCTTATGGCGACTCTATGAAGCCGACCGCTCCCAATCCAGGCTCCATAAATTCAGGGCAACCGTACGACTGTGCTGCTGTTCCTGGATTCGGGGCTCATCTCGAAAAAGGGACTGGTCAATTCCCCCTTTTCTCTGGTAATCTATGTTAAGCATAGATATTTTTTAATTTTATGTAAATATTTAAGGCAGGGAGAGGTTAACAATGAGGCTTATCTTGAAACTATTGGCAGGTGTCGTGGCCGGGATTGTAATCGGTTTCATCGTCAATGAGGGCGTTATGGAATACATCATGACGTTCCAGCTGATCTTTGGCCAATTTTTGGAATATGTCGTACCATTCATTATTTTATTTTTTATCACGAGCGGCGTTAGTCGAATGGGAAAAGATGGCGGCAAATTGCTCGGCTGGGCCTCGGGGATTTCGTACGGGTCGACGGTTGTTGCAGGTGTGTTGGCCTTTGTCGTAGCAGCATTGATCCTTCCTTTGTTCATTAGCGGCGATGCCTCGGCCATCGATGAAGGCAACGGATTTTCTTCGCTGTTGGAATTTGAAATTCCGCCCGCGATGGATATTTTAACCGCTCTCTTTACAGCGTTTATTTTCGGGATTGGGATCGCGAAAACAGAAGCAACGACATTACAGCGTTTTTTCGAAGAAGGAAAAAATATCATCGTCAAACTGCTTTGGGCAGTCGTCATTCCTTTGTTGCCTTTTTACATCGCGAGTATTTTCGCCGAACTATCGGCTGAGGGCACTGTCTGGGAAACTTTGGCATCTTTTGGTCTCGTACTGTTGCTCGTTTTGATCACCCATTGGCTGTACTTGATCGGTGCTTTTTCCATTGCAGGAGGCATTACGGGCCGCAATCCATTTAAATTATTAAAAACGATGCTGCCCGCTTATTTTACCGGGATCGGTACCATGTCAAGCGCGGCTACGATTCCGGTTACGACCGAACAAGCGAAAAGGAATAACGTCGATGACAGTGTTGCAGAATCGGTCATTCCATTTGGGGCGAACATTCACCTCGCCGGCAGTACCATGACGATTACGATCGCCACTATGGCGGTGATGATGCTGTTCGACGGATTGGCTTCTCCGACATTCGGGGAGATGTTTCCGTTTATTCTCGCGCTCGGGGTCATTATGATCGCGGCCCCGGGCGTTCCCGGCGGAGCGATTATCGCCGCTTCCGGACTTTTGACGTCGATGCTCGGTTTTAATGAAGCGGCCGTCGGCGTCATGATCGCGCTATACATGGCGCAAGATAGCTTAGGTACAGGATGTAACGTTACCGGCGACGGGGCAATCGCGCTTGTGATCGATCGGTTTCTTGGAAAAAATAGTTGAAGGATCCAATGAGAGCGAGAGCCATTAAACGGGCTTTCGCTTCTACGATTGTTACCATTTACTCTATAACAGACGCGTTGATTATCCAAATTTATCCGATAAAATCGCTTAAACTAATATGATGCTTCGTAAAGCCTATTAAAGATGAAAAAGATGTTAATTTGGCGTTCTGCTACCATTATGAGTCCCCAAAACCCGAACCTGAGGACTCATCTAGCTGCTGAGCAACGCTTTGAGACCGCAGATCTTGCCACTGAGGACTCATTTGGCTGCTGAACAACGCCTTAAGTCCGCAGATCTTGTCACTGAGGACTCATCTGATACTAAGCATTGGTTTCTCGTTTCGTACCGAAAGGTATTTCTATCATTAGAAACTTCCGATAGATAACATTTGCACTAAGATACCTTGGATTCCTACGTGATCGACCATGGTCACCTATGTGAAGGCATTTTAAGGTAAATCAACGCGCCTGATTCAAACCTCTGTATCAGACCTTCCTGTTCCAATGTGCTCAGTTGATGAACCCGTTTCATCACTTCGTGAAATTGGTTATAGACTTTCTTAAAATTTTGAAACCGCTGATGCCATCTAAATTCTTTCGGGTTCATTTTTTGAAAGGAGCCTCCCTTGGAATGAATGAATTCATAAAATCATTTTTAGCATAATTTTCACATATAAGGCGGGAGGGTTTTTTTGATTTATGTCGAATAATAATGAACAGTGGCATACGGATCAAAAAAATGTATATGAGGAGTGTGACGTCCATGAATACGAAAGAAGCCATTAATATCGTGTCTTTGCTTGCCGATGGGATTAGCCCGGAAACCGGAGAAGTATTTCCGGAGGATAGCCCGTACCAAAACCCGGAAACTATACGGGCGTTATTTGTTGCCATTAAGGGGTTGGAAAGATTAGACAGATACGAAGCTCGCTCCCGGCAACTACCCGAAAACGCGGGAAAAGCTTGGACGCAAAAAGAGGATAAAGATCTAACTTTAGCATTAGATGCCGGTACATCCATCCCTGACCTGGCTTCCATACACCAACGAACAGTCGGATCCAGTGAACCTCTCCAACTAAATCAAAGATTTTGTTGGAGCATCCCTTATCTTAAATACAGCTCAATATCTCGCATTGTCACTCCCTTCGGGAAGACCTACGCCAGATTCAGGCTAATGAATGAAGACAAGTTCCGAAATGTTCTTATTCGCAGCATAGAAACTTTTGTCTACAATGCGAACCTCGTTATTTCTAACAAGGATTTTAAACGTCGGATATTTTACATGTCGAACGTTTTTTCGACATAACCTCATATATCCATTTGTCAAGGAACTAATATAAAGTCCATGCCTCTTAATTGGGCGGTGCTTTATATGATATATACATTGTATCAAACATTAGTTCCTGAATCTAGTCTTTTTAGTAATCTTTTTTTTGTTACAAATAAGAATTAAAAAAAGAGCGCCTAACCCCCACTAAATCGGAGATTTTGAAGGGGAATGCGGCGCTGACATTGTTCAATCCAGATTAATCAAACTGGAAAAAATAACCTTCGAATAACCAAACCCACCTTATCCGCACGCACCTATTCCCAAAACAACGAGATTCGTATGCCACCGATATAAAAAAGTATGGTAAAATCATAAAAAGGGGTGAACCAAAATGGGAAACGATAATAATGATTTTGATCAACTCTTCCAATTAATGACCGATACTAGAAAACTGATGCTCGAGCAGTTTAATAAGATCGATAAACGCTTCGAAAGCATTGATCGGCGGTTTGAAAGTATTGATCAGCGGTTTGATCATGTTGACCAACGGCTGGAAAACATAGAAACGAACCAAAGGGAACACAACCGTCGCATCGGAAACCTGGAATCGTCACACATCGATATGAGTGTGCGTCTATCGAAGATGGAAGAAACCCATCGTAAGACAGCGGAGGCCCTGCATACAATTTCAGAAGTCATGAAAAACCAAATAAGATAAATGCTTTAAACGTCCGCCTGCCACTTTTAATGGTATAGGCGTTTTTTTATTGATTTCTATTTTATACATAATATGCACATGCAAAATGGAAAGAAGGAAATACGTAAAATTAGTAATCGAATAGCATGTGACATGATCAATAACCAGTGTAGTTACCGATCAGACCCAAAGAAATTTTTAAACGCCTGCATGGTTTGATCACGATTGACCGCAGCAATCGATGTGGTAATCGGGATCCCTTTCGGGGAAGCCTCCACACAATTTTGGGAGTTGCCACACCCCTGAAGGCCGCCCTCGTCGATAAAGGCATTCAATCGCTCTGACTTATTCATTTCACCGGTTGGATGGGCATTAAACAAACGAACTTGGGATGAGATGACAGGGCCCATGAAACTTGAATTGTCATTGACATTCGGGCAGACCTCTTGGCAGACACCGCAAGTCATACATTTTGAGAGTTCATAGGCCCATTGGCGACGGTTTTCCGGGATGCGCGGTCCCGGTCCAAGATCGTACGTCCCGTCGATCGGGATCCACGCCTTGACTTTCTTCAAAGAATCGAACATCTGACTGCGATCGACAATCAGGTCGCGAACGACCGGAAACGTCCTCATAGGCTCCAGGCGAATTGGTTGTTCAAAATCGTCAATGAGGGCCGTACAAGATTGTTGCGCTTTGCCGTTGATAATCATGGAACAAGCACCGCATACTTCTTCCAGACAGTTCATGTCCCAAACGATCGGTGATGTTTCCATCCCGTCAGCAGTGACCGGATCGCGTCGAAATTCCATCAACGCGCTGATCACATTCATTCGGCCGGTAGGGACTATCAATCGTCTCCGTATAGGGCGAAGCATCTGGATGATCCTGTCTTGTCACAATAAAACGCACGTGTTGCTCTTCACTCATGGGAGATTCCTCCTCATTCTCAAAACGGTTTCCAGTCATTTAACGATCGTTTTCAATGCATGGGAATCCAAGTATGCATCTCTATTTGAGGCTAATGTACGCGAAAAGGAGCGGCAATAGAGACCGTGTAGGTTGGATCACTATGGGTAAACGTTTTCACAAGCCTATAGGTTCCTTCCGGAAGTTGGAGATCGAGTGTTTCGGGGGAGTATATTTGTGTGACCGTGTCACCCGGTTGCAAATGCACGCCCATATTGGTAAATCGAGGATTTTGATAAAAAACAGCATCTGAATATTGTACAATATACCATTTTCCATCAAGGTTTTGTTCCAATTGGAAAAACTCCCCATACTCATAAGTATCTTCACTAACATTTTTTAAAGTGACTTGCATGGTATCAGGTGCCTCGGGGTACTCTGTTTGTTCCAAAACGATACTTAAGCCATCAGCCGAGGAAGGTTGTTTTTGATCGGGAACCGGCTCATCCAAGGTGGAGAGGCTGTTAGACTGACATGCGGAAGCAATGATCAGTCCCAGTAAAACCATGACCATCCATCTTTTTTTCAAACGTATTCCCCTCCGATGTAATGGTGCGTCCCTACGCTTGGGAAGTCCCTCTATCCTTATCAAAGAAAACGCCCTCTTCCGGGGTGTCTATTTGATGGAAGTGCGGGTAGAGGGCCTGTAAATCTTCTTCCGGGAGAGCTTTTTCAATCATTGGAAAAATCACGCGTTCTTCTTTGCGAATATGTTTTTCCAATATATCTCCCAGTTGGTGCATATCATCCACTTCGTTTTCGGTCGCTTCTAACACTTGGTTAACCAACGCCCGCATCTGCACATGTTCGATTAACATTTCGGAGATTTCTGGTTGCTGAAGCGCATCATATTTGGCAAACGCCGGCAACAAAAGTTCTTCTTCATCCCGAAAGTGCTGCTGTCCGCCCTCTTCCCAATATAGCTTTAATTTCCCCTTGATCGCATCAAGGCTAAATTCACTTTCTTCGGTTCCCGCCCGTTTTAAATAAAGCGCGGTGGCTAGACCATTTTGATGGTGATGGGACAATGGAAATAAAGCCTCGTGCCTTCGAACACCTCTTCTTCTTTTTTCGGTCATTGCATCGTCCTCCTTTTCTATATTCTCTTCTACTCTTTTTCATTATAACCGACAAATAGAAACCGGGCATTCCTCGCATTGACATAACGCTTTCAGGCTCGTTTCATCCAAAATTTCTATATACCCCTCTGTGTCCGTAATGATTTTTTTCCGCTTAAAGGACGCCAACAAGCGATTAACCGTTTCTCGGGACGTGCCCAGCATTTCTGCAAATTCGCGATCGGTAAACGTCCTTGTGATTATCACACGTTGGTCGTTTTCCTTCCTGTATGTATTTGCCGTTCGTAGTAATGTTGCGGCTAGCGCCCCTTCTTTGCCATGAAACATCAAATCGCGGAATTTGTATTCAGTAATACGCTTCATACTTTGCCATTGCGTAAACGCCATAGCCGCATCGCCGTTTGTCTTCAAAAGGGCTTCGAATTCATCTTGGTGTATAACGCCGATCACTGAATCAACGGCCGCTCGGGCTGTAAATGCACTTTCATGTTCTCCGTGCGGGTTAAACTCGCCGAATAAGTCATTCTTAAAGTGATAATGAAAGACGAGCAGTTTCCCTTCCTCATTAACTTTTGAGACCAAAACCCTCCCTCGTAAGACAAAATACAACTTGTTCATCACGCTTCCCTCTTGAAAAAGCAAATCATTGGCAAGGACCGTCTTAATATGCATGATCGATTTCATCATGGACAAACTGTCTGGGGAAAAAAAGAAGTATTTGCAGTAAGAGTTGACCTGTCACGATTCATTAGAGCCCTCCCCTTTCGTTGTTTCATGAATAAAACATCAACGAATGTTCGGATTCCTAGAATGATTGTCGCGCAAAAAGTTTTCGTTTCCCATAATGCCATTTTACCTAATATGTCAAAAATATAAAAGAACATTAGAAAACTTGGCTTTCGCCAAACTTTATGGAGAAAGCCTTAGTTGCACTTATGCAGGTAAGAAAGTCGGTTTATACTTTCTTATCTGCTAAAATAATCTTGATATGAATCAAGAAAAACCACTTCATATGAGTTGAAGTGGCTCTGCGTTCTTTATCTTCCCTTTTTTTGATCGGTTATATCACTGAACATACCAACGTATTGATTAACCTCCCCTGCTTCATCTCGAATAGCGTGAATCGTCGGCCATTCCGCGATCAAACTGCCATCTTTATGGCGATTCCACATTTCCCCTTGCCACTCCCCTTGTTCGTTTAGGTTTTGCCAAAGGTTAGTATAAAAGTCATCGGATTGTTTGCCGGATTGCAGAACATTCGGTTTTTTGCCGATCACATCCTCTTTTTCATAGCCAGTTATTCCCGTAAACGCCGGGTTCACTGCGATAATTCTCCCCTTTTTATTCGTGATCATTACACCGATAGGGGGGGGAGTCGATGACCTCCCGTGATAAATGGAGTTTGCCATGAAAATGGAACCAGATCACGAGGATAAGGCAAGCCAGCCCTGTTTGTGAAAAGGCCATAAATCCAATCGCATAACTTTCAGTTAACGTGAAAATGGAGGTTAACACGATGGGCGGGAAAAAACCTCCTAAGCCGCCCATCATGGAGACAACCCCATTTGCCATACCGGCTTGTTTAGAAAAAAAGGATGGCACAAGTTTAAAAATCACACCGTTACCAATCCCGCCGCTGGCAGCAATCGCCAAGCAACCAATCGTAAACAGCCATAGAGCCGGCTCAAATGCAAGGGGGAGTGCCCCCAACGTAATGATCAAAAACACAGCCATTAATAGATAGGTCGCAGACAAACGGTCGGCCAATAGACCACTCACCGGTCGCAAAAAGGTGGCTAGCATGTCCATGCTTTTCCAATAAATCTTGATCTCCGTCAAGGAAAACATCGACGACATCCTTCATAATGACATTGAGGGGGGTGGTGGCCAGTGAGTTGGACACTCTATCAATCCGTGTTATGGGCCCATATTTTTCTCGCGATCATTTGGGTTGGCGGTTTGCTTTTCATTGGTTGGGGCGTGTTTCCCGCGGTAAAAACGTTAGTCGTACGGGAGCAACGTCAAACACTCGCCGTTATCTTAAAACATAGCCATCATTTTTTCACATTGGCAGGGGCGGGCGTTATAGTAACTGGTACAGCACTCGGAACCGTTCTCGGACCGGTGCAAAGCTGGGAGGCACTCTGGCACACCACGTACGGGAATCTTTGGTTTGCAGCGCTCCTCATCGGTATTATGACGTTATTTTGGGGGACCTTTGTCGGCTACCGGCAAGCCATTAAAATCTTATCCACCGAGCATTTATGGACAACTGCCAAAAATGGGTATTCCAGACCCTTAAATCATTCATTATTCGCCTTAGCCCTACTGGAAAGCGTCGAGGGACTCGGCTTTGTCATTCTACTCACATTAATGATCATGCTTTAAAACGGAGGTGCGTTTAAAATGGCACAATTATTCGGCTATCGAAACATGCCCAACAGCTATATTTATCATGCTTCATGGTTTCGGCTGATTCGGCCGCCAACCTTAACCGGATCGATCATGGCTGTGATTGCCGGTACGATGCTTGCTTCCCAATATGTAGAGGTAAATGTCTTTCTTTTTATTGTTTTAATTATCACGAGTGTGCTGATCCAGGCTGCCGTGAATATGCTGAATGATTATTTTGATTATATGAAAGGGCAAGAAGAAGGGAAATGGCACATTTCGGTTCCGACCACTTGCCATCAAGGGCCAAAATATGCGCATGTGCCTTATGTCTCCCTCTCACTGATTGCGTTGGTTTCCGTCCTCACACTCTGGCTCGCACAAGCGAGCAGTTTTTGGATTATTCCGCTCGGCATTATCGGCCTCGTTATCGGTTATTGTTATTCAGCTGGCAGACGATCCCTGTCCAGTTTAGGCCTTGGGGAAATCGCCGCTGCTATTAGCCTTGGTCCCTTGCCGCTTATGATTGCTGTCCTTGTGCAAGGGGCTCCTGTCACGGCAGAAACGATGCTTTTAGCGATCCCCTTCGCGTTGTTAATGGCTTCCTTGATCTTGACGAATAACATTCGTGATATCAAAAAAGACAGCACCACCCGCCGGACGGTGCCGATCCGTATTGGCAGGAAAATTGCCAAGCGTTTGCTTGTCGTGATCTTAACTGCTACCTACATGAGCAGTCTGCTCATCTTCCAATCGATTTTGGTAATCGCATCATTACCCGTTGCTATCGCACTTGTCCGCCATTTTTATGCCCATGATCGATTTAACCCGATGAATCTTGCCGCCTTCCATCATGGCGCGCACAGTCTCATTTTGATTCTCATGATTATTTTTCAATAACCCGCCGTTTTCAACCGATCCGGTCATTTTGAACGGTAAGCCTCTGTTGGGTTTTCTTTAAAGGATTGTCGTAACAGAGAATAGTTCACTGTTAGAACATCGCAAGGGGCGTGATGCACAGATGTACTGATCACGCTTCCAGTAAAACCCCGTTGCGCTGCTCCCCGTCCTGTCGCGGCGGTGATCAACAGATCGGTGTCATTTTGAATGGTGAGCGTTGTGGTATTTCAACCCGGGGGTTGCCGTAATAGAGAATGATCTCAACATCGTTAACCCCTTGTTCTTTCGCTTGCCTTTTGTACTGTTCCAGCATCAGTTAGTGCTCCATGTTTTGCTCCGTTTCTTCCTCATTATTGTCTTGTTGTTGATACACAGATAACACAGTATGAGCATAGGGGCTCGCATGAATCTCGACGACATGAACGATTTTAAGTGACGATTCGTATGTTTTTGCTACCGCGATAGCTTTTGTCAATGCTTTTTCTGATCCATCAACAGCGACTAGGAGGTTATTGTACAAGGTGTCCGTTGCCTGACCTTTGACGGTAAGGACATCACAGGACGCTCGACGTACACTGGCTTCCGTTACGCTGCCAACCAGTATGCGATCAACTGCGTTTCGGCCCCCCCCCAATTAATTTCGGGTTTGCAGCAGCAATAAGGAGCCAAATCTTGATCTGAATCAAAGAATGTTTGAATGATGTCCCGTACACTTAAAGTAGATCAAATCCATACGAGGAGAGATGAAAAATGAAAACTGTTAAATTTGAATTGGAAACACTCACTTGTCCATCGTGCATTAAGAAAATCGAAAGGAATTAAAAAAAGATGAACGACGTGAAAGATCAAGTCCTCTTTAATACCAGCAAAGTGAAAGCACAAATTGATGAAAACGTGATGGCACGATAAGCGTCTGTACCCGGTCATATGCCGAGCATCCTTTTAATAAAAACGAAAGGGCGAAAATAAATGGCAAAAGTTTTATTTAGCATAAACCCCATTACTTGTATCGGTTGTGCCAAAAAACTCGAGGATCGATTCTACCAGCAATCAGGTATATCAGCGGTTAACGTCTATGGACAATTAGGAAAAATATTAGTGAGGTATGACTCGTCAGAAACGGATGTTGAGCACTTAGAAAACTTACTTGCGGATCTCGATTATCCGATGATATCCAAAACAACAGCCTAGGAAAGGAAGCGTTGAAAATGATAAAATCGGTTCATAAACAAACGAACCGTTTAACGTTCATCCATCAAAAAATTAGTCGACATGGCACCGCAAGAAGCAGTTGTTAACAGAGATGGTCACTCCGGTATCGGTTGAAGACGTTGTGAAAGGGGATCGTATTATTATCCGTCCAGGCGGAGAAAGTTGACGATGATACGACGTTCTCTAAAATTATCGAACTCGTGGAATACAAAGGGCGAAAAAGCTACCGAAACCAAACCGGTATAAGTACATCACAATAACGGGGCCGCATCTGCTAACGCTCACCCTTCCTATTTGGAACAAAGGAGGAAAATAGATGGAGAGCGAACGAGTGAACGATCACGACGCCTGTTCACATATTAATAGGGTAAAATTATGCGTGTCTATTGTTCCGATTTTTAACCACTTGGAACCTATGCAAATGGAAGAAGTCATGCAAACGGTCCAATCCACCTGTTACAAAAAGGGTGAACTCATTTTCCAAGACGGTGAGGCTTCCGATGCCCTTTATATTGTCAACACTGGGAAAGTGAAAATATACCGGTTATCAGAAGGCGGGAAAGAACACCTCGTCTCCTTGATGCATCCCGGTGATTTCACCGGCGAATACGCCTTGTTTAATGCATCCACACACACCACTTATGCAGAAGCGATGGTCGATACAAAAGTCTGTAAGATCCACCGCAATGACTTACAAACTTTTTTAATCAAGTACCCGGCAATTTCACTGAAAATGTTAACTGAATTCTCCCAGCGCCTCGATCGTTCTGAAAAGCAAACAGCACACTTCGCGAATGAAAAAGTAGAAACAAGAATCGTGCTATTTCTAGCAGAATTAGCCAATAGGGACCCCGATAGTGACACGCTGGAATTATCTATGACTAGAGCTGATCTGGCCTCCTATTTAGGCACCACGCCCGAAACGATCAGCCGGAGATTAACAATTCTGGAGGACCAGGGATTGATCCAACAAATATCTAATAAAAAAATTAGAATCGTTGATTTGGATGCTCTGCTGTTATTGGTGTGACGAAATCTCGAGACGTTTGGTTAAGATGTTTAGATATTTGGATGAGATTTTCACGTGCCTCCGCAAAAGCATAGAGGCCGATCTTATTTGAAGACAATCCCTATAGTGTGGGTTTTTAATGACACCGTTATGAGTGGGGTTAATCGAATAGAACATGACCTTATCCTAATGCGTCAACGTGAAGGAATAGGGCTTGCCAAAAAAGAGGGTAAATATCGGGATCGAATAAAAAATATCATTCAAGACATGAAGGGATGAACTATGCCGTGAATTTTTATAAGGAAGGGATATGATGATAAATATTTTTCCTTTTTTGCTCTCAATCCACAAATCGTTTCCGTACCCCTTATCAGATTAGAACGCACAAAGCAAAAGGAGATGGAAGTTTCATGATTGTTGCATATGTTATACTGGGCTTATTCTTTATTGTGATGGCTACGCTATTTATTATCGGCGGTGAGCGCACGTATCAAAGGAGAATTAACACACAGTTGCGAGACATGACACGAACCGGGAAAAAACCAAGACGGAAAAGTAGCAGATAGGTTATTCGCGCGAGATAGAGACACGTGGATTGGATGTTAGCTGTCATATCTAAGGTTTACGATTTTCGCATTGGCACGAGCAGTGGCAGACGGATCAAAAAAACTGTACATGCCGGATCCATCCAATCCAGATGACTCAAATTAGAAAAAATAACCTTCGAATAACCAAACCCGACTCATCCCATGCGTTCAAAACAAAGTAGCAAATAGTCATCCCCACCATGTCGGAATGGCTGATATATTGATGGTTTTGGCTGATATATTGCAAAATTTGGCTGATATCAAAGCGTTTTCGGCTGATAAGTTAATTGGAACACGTATCCAGAGATTATCCATGGAAAGTAACAGAATAAGCCGGAAAAGCGCCAGATTATGTCCGTGACAGAATAAGTTCTTTCCTGTCATAATCCGGCGTGATCATCCAGCCTTTTTTATCGATCGGCTTTCATGGCGCTTTCCCATGTCTCCGGATCCCACTGCCAAGTCCTGAGCACGTCCCGGTCTTCTTCAACAATCACTCCGTTATGAATGGAAGCCGCAATGAGTGCGTCGAAATCCGTGAGCGTTTCCAGGCTCAGTTCGGCCTCCGCGAGGTTTCGTTCACCGATGGCGAGCCCATAGGAAAAGATCGCGACAATGCCCAAAACCTCTACACCTTCGGCTTCAAGCGCCTTGGCCGCATCAATCGCGCTTCCCCCCGTAGAGATCAAATCTTCGACGACGACCGCTTTTTGCCCGGCGCTCACAGATCCCTCAATTTGATTTTGTTTTCCGTGCCCTTTCGCTTTCCCGCGCACGTACACCATCGGCATGTCCAAACGGTCGGCCACGAGCGCCGCGTGGGGAATTCCCGCTGTGGCAGTGCCGGCGACGATATCCGCTTCTGAAAAATGCGCCCGAATGTTATCGCTATAAGCCTCGGCGATTTTCGTCCGCAACGCGGGAAACGACAGTGTTAAGCGATTATCGCAATAAATGGGCGCTTTCAGCCCCGAAGACCAGGTAAACGGGTCATTCGGTTGCAAGGAAACGGCGCCAATATCGAGCAGTTTACTTGCCAGTTCTGTCTTTTTATCCATGGCTATTTCCCATCCATTCTTTACATATTTTTCTATAAATTTCTAAAGGGCGGTTGCTTTCTGTTATGCTGCGCCCAACGACGATGGCGTTGCTTCCGGAAATACGCGCTTGTGCCGGGGTTGCTGCCCGTTTTTGATCATGGGCGTCCGAACCGGCCATGCGAATCCCTGGGGTTACTGTATAAACGGCTTCTCCGAAACGGTTACGCAAACCTTCAACTTCTTGCACTGAACAGACGACGCCGTCAAGCCCGGCTTGCAACGCCAAATCCGTAAAATGAAGCACCCCATCTCCGAGGTCACCCTCCATGAGCAGTTCTTCATTCCATTGGCGTTGAGAGGTACTCGTCAGCGCGGTCACCGCAACGCATTTCGGCGCCTCCTGCCCCGGCGGCGTGCCTTTCATCAGCCCTTCTTTTGCCGCTTCCATCATTGCTTTTCCGCCTGTTGCTTGAAGGGTTACAAGATCCACGCCGAAACTGGCAAGGGTGCGCATCGTTCGTTCCACCGTTTTCGGGATATCGTGGCATTTCAAATCGAGAAAAACCGGGTGTCCTCGTTCTTTTAACGCCTGAATAACCCCCGGTCCGTTCCCGTAAAACAACTCCATGCCCACTTTCACTGCCGGTCGTTTCTCTTCAAACTGATCGAGAAAATCCATGGCTTCCTTCTTCGTTTCCATGTCCAAGGCGATATATAACGGCTTCATATGTTTGCTCCTTGCTCGCGGAATGCGCCGATAGATTCCAAGCCCAATTGATCCAGCCACGCCGGTAATTCCCGGATGATCGTCGGGCAAACGAAAGGGTTAGAAAAGTTGGCGGTCCCAACCGCGACAGCATCAGCCCCGGCAAACAAAAATTCAATCACATCCTCTGCCGATTGGATGCCGCCCATGCCGATGATCGGGAGCCCAGTCACTTGCCGCACGTCATGAATCATGCGAAGCGCGACCGGTTTTACTGCCGGGCCGGAAAGCCCGCCCTTTTCATTCGCGAGCACGGGCTTCCCTGTACTTGCATCGATCCGCATGCCAACGAGCGTGTTAATCAAAGTCAACCCATCCGCGCCTGCCGCTTCCACGGCAAGCGCAATGGCCGTGACGTCGGTAACGTTCGGGGATAACTTCACGTAAACCGGCTTCGTGCTCACAGCCTTTACAGCGGTCGTCAGCGCTGCCGCTGCCTCAGGATCGGTTCCGAATTGAATGCCGCCTTCTTTCACGTTCGGGCACGAAATGTTTAGTTCAAACGCGCCCACATTCGGCGCAGTCGTCAACGTCTTGACAACGTGCACATATTCCTCGGGGGTGGAACCGGAGACGTTGGCAAGGACAGGTACGTCATAGCCTTCCAGAAATGGAAGTTCTTCATCTCGCACCGCTTGCGCCCCCGGGTTTTGCAAGCCGATGGCATTCAGCATGCCGGAAGGCGTTTCGGCCACCCGCGGCGTCGGATTCCCTAAGCGTGCAGCTCCGGTCGTCCCTTTGATCGCGACAGCGCCAAGCTTGCTCAGATCAAACAATTCCGCGTATTCCCGTCCGAAGGCAAAGCAACCGGACGCGGGCATGACCGGATTTTTCATCGTTAAACCAGGCAATGTAACGTGTAATCGAGGGTCCACTCCTGTCATAACACCACCTCCTTGAAACGAAAAACAGGGCCGTCACGGCAAATTTTCCGGTAAGACGTGTGATCGCCTGTTTCGCAAACGCAGGCAAAACAAGCGCCGATGCCGCACCCCATGCGTTCTTCGAGTGATACATATCCGTTTGTTTTCGAGTGTGCGGCGTGCGCTTCAATCGCGCGCAACATTCCGCGTGGGCCACAGGCAAATAACCAATCGGGCGGGGACGGACGTTCATTCAAAGCATCAATCACCGTTCCGGCATGTCCGTTGCTGCCGTCATCGGTCATAACGCGCACGTCAGCGTCGGGAAGTTCGCGAAACGCCTGTTCATAAAAAACGGCCGTCGCTGTTTGGAATCCGAGAATGACCGATACGGATACGTCTCGCTTTGCCAGCTCACGCGCGGTGTAATAAAGCGGAGGGACACCGACACCGCCGCCAATGATTAACACATCGTCCCCCGGACTTGGCTGCTCGGCTGGGAATCCCTGCTTGCCAAGGGGCCCAAACACGTCAACACTGTCACCCGCGCGGCACCTGCTCAGGCGCTTCGTCCCTTCACCTTCCTCTTTATACACAATCGTGCATGTACCCGCATCCTGATCAACAGCAGCAATACTGATCGGACGACGTAATACGAGATCATCTCCCGGTACAGCAACGTGCAAAAAGGTGCCCGGATTTACGAGATGCTCCACGAGCGGTCCGGATAGCGTCATTTCATAAGTTTTTTCGGCAATGGTTTTATTTTCCCTCACCGTCATTTGCTCGTTTTTCATGCCTTCACCCCTTGAAGCGCAGGCACCGGCTCCGCGGCAAACGACATCATTTCCAAGACGTGCAAGAGGGCGAAAGCCGTATCCATGGACGTTAAGCAGACAATTTCGTGTTCCACTGCTTCCCTGCGAATACGGAACCCGTCACGGGCCGGTTGTTTGCCTTTCGTTAACGTATTGATGACAAGTTGGGCGCCACCGGATTGGATGCGCTCGACAATGTTCGGGGAGCCTTCGCCGATTTTATGGACGCTTTCCGCATCGATGCCTTTCTCGTTTAAAAAGGCGGCCGTTCCTGCCGTTGCCAGTACTTGAAACCCGAGACGTTCATAGCGGGCGGCGAGTTTTACCGCTTCTTCCTTGTCTTTATCGGCGATCGTAAACAGCACTTGTCCTTCGCGAGGGATGTTCATGCCGGAAGCGACCAATCCTTTATACAACGCTTTTTCCAGCGTTAGATCCCGACCGAGCACTTCACCGGTTGACTTCATTTCCGGTCCGAGATGGATGTCGACACGGCGGAGTTTCGTAAACGAAAACACGGGTGCTTTCACAGCTACGCGGTCCGGTTCAGGCTGGATACGTTCATGATAGCCCAGATCCGGCAGTGTTTGCCCCAGTATCACGTGGGTGGCAATCTGCGCCATCGGCGCGCCGGTCATTTTGCTTAAAAATGGCACCGTCCGACTTGCGCGCGGATTCACTTCAATGACAAACACTTCATGTTCATAGAGGACAAATTGGATGTTTAAAAGCCCGATGATGTTTAACCCTGTGGCAAGCTTCTCGGTTTGGTCGATAACTTTTGCCTTCACCTGTTCAGCAAGTGTTTGCGGAGGATACACGGCGATTGAGTCACCGGAATGGACACCCGCCCGTTCAATATGTTCCATCATGCCCGGGATAAAGACGTTTTTACCATCGGAGATGGCATCCACTTCTATTTCTTTTCCGAAAAAGTAGCGGTCAATCAACACCGGATGCTCCGAATGCACATGAACGGCTTCCGCCATGTAGCGTTTGAGTTCTTGTTCATTCTCGACGATTTCCATCGCCCGCCCGCCAAGCACATAAGAAGGACGGACGAGAACCGGGTATCCGAGAGTGGCAGCAGCGTCAATTGCCCCTTCCACTGACGTGGCCGTTTTCCCCGGCGGCATCGGGACGTCCAATTGCTTTAGCGCCTTTTCGAACTTGTCTCGGTCTTCGGCACGGTCCATATCTTCGAGGGTGGTCCCGAGAATGGACACGCCCGCGTCTGCCAGTTGTTCGGCAAGATTGATCGCCGTTTGTCCACCGAATTGCACCACGACGCCTTCCGGCTGTTCATGATCGACGACATTCATGACTTCTTCGAAGGTGAGCGGTTCAAAATATAACTTATCGGAAACGCTGAAATCGGTTGAAACCGTCTCCGGGTTATTGTTCATAATAATGGCTTCATAACCGGCGTCCTGGATCGCCCACACTGTATGGACAGTAGCATAATCAAATTCCACGCCCTGCCCGATGCGAATTGGGCCTGAACCGAGAACGAGCACCGATGGTTTTCTGCTTTTTATCGATTTATTTTCCCCTTTGTAGGTACTGTAAAAATAAGGCATTTCCGCTGCGCGTCCATCCGAAAACGTGTCGACCTTTTTAAACGTTGAGACGATCTGGTTTTCTTTTCTGAAGCTGCGAAGACGCGCTTCGCTCGCATCCCAAAGTTTCGCGATTTGTTGATCGGAAAACCCGTTGCTTTTTGCTTCATCTAAAAGCGTTTCATTCCATGGGTCATCCGCGAGCTTTTCGTGCAAGCGTACGAGCGTTTCCATGTGCAAAAGGAAGAAACGGTCGATGGCGGTTGCGGCGTGAATGGCATCGACACTATAGCCGCGGCGAAACCCTTCCGTGAGGGCGTAAAGCCGTTCATCATCGGCGATTTTCCATTTCCCTTCCAATTCCTCGTCGCTCATTTCCCGATAATCGTCGACGAGCAAGTGATTTTCTTTCGTATCAAGGGAACGTATGCCTTTTAAGAGCGATTCTCCGAATGTGCGACCGATGGCCATGATTTCGCCGGTCGCCTTCATTTGCGTTCCTAACTTGCGATTGGCGGAAGCGAACTTGTCAAACGGCCAGCGCGGAATTTTTGTAACGATGTAATCAAGGCTCGGTTCAACATTGGATTGCAATTCTTCCAAATGATAGCCAACCGCGATTTTTGCCGCCACTTTTGCGATCGGATAGCCGGTTGCTTTGGATGCAAGTGCCGACGATCGGCTCACGCGAGGGTTTACTTCGATGACATAATAATCATCGCTATCAGGGGCCTGGGCAAACTGCACGTTACAGCCACCTTCGATGCCGAGGGCGCGAACGATCGTAAGCGACGCTTCCCGAAGCCGTTGCTGGTCACGGTCCCGTAACGTTTGACTGGGCGCAACGACGATGGAATCGCCTGTGTGGATACCAACCGGATCGATATTTTCCATGTCGCAGACGATCATGGCATCGTCATTTGCATCGCGCACAACTTCATACTCCATTTCTTTCATGCCGGCGATGCTTTTTTCAACGAGACATTGGTGTACGGGGCTGTTTGCGAGCCCTGTTTCCAGGATTTCGCGAAATTGTTCCCACGTATCGACGAGGCCACCGCCGGTGCCGCCAAGGGTATAAGCCGGACGGACGATGACGGGCAAACCGATTTTTTCCAAAAATGCCTCGCCTTCCTCCAGCGAATGGACGATATCACTCGCGGGAACGGGTTGCCCGAGTTTATACATTAATGAGCGGAAGGCGTCGCGATCTTCTGCTTCGCGTATGGCGTCCAAATCGGTGCCGAGCAATTCGACGCCGAATTGTTCCAACACGCCTTCGCCATGTAATTCCATCGCCAAATTCAGACCTGTCTGCCCGCCCATGGTGGCAATCAGACCGTCCGGACGTTCTTGCCGGATGATACGGCTCACAAATTCAAACGTGAGCGGTTCAATATAAACGCTGTCTGCCATATTCGTATCCGTCATGATCGTCGCCGGGTTTGAATTGATGAGCACCGTTTCATACCCTTCTTCTTTTAAGGCTTGGCAAGCCTGGGTGCCGGAGTAATCAAATTCGGCCGCCTGTCCGATGATAATCGGGCCGGACCCGAGGACGAGCACTTTTTTGATATCGTCGCGTTTTGGCATAGTCCTTCATCTCCTTTATGATTCTGGTATTTATCCTGATGGGAAGCTGTCGTTATATCCGGTGTCCAGGTATCTGTGGCCTCTTCAGGTTTCTGTTGTCTGAATTCTGGCCTCTGTCTACAATGCGTCTCTCAATGCATAGTCGATGGCTTTTGAACTCTCAAACACATGTTTCAAAATCGCCATCCGCGCGTATACGCCGTTTTCCACTTGTTTGAAAATCCGCGAGCGCGGCGATTCAACGAGGGAGGTCGCAATCTCCACCCCACGGTTGAAAGGTCCCGGATGCATGATGATCGCGCCCGGTTTCATCATTGTTTCCCGCTTTTCCGTTAGACCGAATTGCTCATGATAACGTTTTGCATTTTGACTGGCTGTCTGCTCCGCGTGGCGCTCGTGTTGCACCCGGAGCAACATGACCACATCGGCTTGTTTAATGGCGGTGTCAACAGAAACGTGGGCGCACCCCAAGGAATGGTCCATCCAATCGTCGGGGCCGGCCAACTGAACGTTCGCCCCTAGCCGCTTTAGCGCGCTAATATTGGAGCGGGCGACCCGGCTATGGCGGATGTCTCCAATCATAGCCACGTTCACCCCGGCGAATGTATGAAACTCCTCTTTGATCGTCATTAAGTCGAGCATGCATTGCGACGGATGTTCTCCTTCTCCGTCACCGGCGTTGATCACGGGGATTGACAACCCGCCCAGTTGCTCGTAAAACTGTTTCTCAAAATGGCGGACAACGACCGCTGAAGCACCGATCGCTTGTAACGTACGAATGGTATCGTACAACGATTCCCCTTTTTGAACGCTGGACGTATCAGCATCAATATCCAGGACATGGAATCCGAGGCGCTTTTGCGCGACTTCAAACGACATCTTCGTCCGTGTGCTCGGTTCGTAAAAAAGATTGGCAACGTAAGGACGTTCGGGAACCGTCCACGTTTCCCCTTCCTTAAAAGCAATTGCGTCCCGTAGCAACCCGTGCATCGATCCAACGGATAACTCATCAACGGTCTTAAAATGATGGGTTTGTTTATTCATTTTTAGTCCACCTCTGCTGTCGTATTTTCTCCCTCAAGACTGGAAAATAATTGTCCATTACCATATCCGAGCGATTTATTTGGCATGATGGCATGGAGGATCATGCCGATAATCGTTGCCAGCGCCATCGCGGGAATTTCCAGGTATTCGGTGATTGGGATGAACGCACCACCGATTCCAATGACAAGGACGGTCGCGACGATGACGAGATTGCGGTTCTCGCCGAGGTTAATTTCGTTTTCAATGAGCAAGCGCATGCCGGCCGAGGCGATAATGCCGAACAAGAGAATGGAGACGCCACCCATGACCGCATCCGGGATGCTGGCAATCAAAGCTTCGATTTTTCCCGAAAATCCGAACAGGATCGCGAGCACTGCGGCGCCGCCAATCACGAACACGCTGAAAATTTTTGTGATGGCAAGCACGCCGATGTTTTCTCCGTATGTCGTATTCGGCGGACCGCCAACAAGGGAGGCGACGATGGAAGCCAGGCCGTCTCCGAGCAAGGAGCGGTCCAATCCCGGGTTGCGCAAAAAGTTTCGTCCGACAATTTTGCTTAATACCATCTGATCCCCGATATGTTCAGCCATCGTGACGAGGGCGATCGGTGCCATGATGATAATGACCGTCAGCGACCATGTCGGGGTTACCGTTACAAACGGAATGGCGAAGTCGGGGATGTGAAACCACGGAGCGGCGGCTACTTCAGATAGATCGACGATGCCAGCCATGTACGCGATAATATAGCCCCCGACAAGGCCGGTTAAGACGGGAATGACTCGAAGAAACCCTTTGAAAAACACCGAGGTTACGATCGTAATCGCGAGCGTGGCAAGCGCGACGCTCAAGTGACGAAGGCTGTCCACGTATTGACCGGTTTCCTCGTCAAAATTCATCGCCATGTCAATCGCTGTGGAAGCAAGCCCCAACCCGATCACCATAATGACGGGACCGACGACGACCGGCGGCAGGAGGCGCATTAACCAGCCGACACCGAAGACTCTTATAAGAATGGCGGTAAGGCCATAAACAACCCCGGCGGTAAACGTCCCGAGCATCACGGCTGCCGCGCCTCCGAAGGACATGGCGGCAACTAACGGGAAGATAAATGCGAACGAAGAGCCGATGTAGGCAGGAATCTGCCCGCGGGTGACGAGCAAGTAGGCGAGCGTTCCCAACCCACTCGCGATCAAAGCAATCGACGGACTAAGACCCGTCAGAATAGGGACGAGAATCGTCGCCCCGAACATCGCGAACAAATGCTGTAAACTTAAGAAGATCCATTGATGCCAAGCAGGTCGGTCATGGACGTCGAGGACCGGTTTTGTGTTTGTCATGCTGCCTAAGCCTCCGTTCTAGAAGTGAGAGGTGGGAGGTGAGAAGTTGGAAAAACCTTCAAAACCTCTTTTTAAAAAAAACCCCTTTGTCCGTGACAAAGAGGAAGGTGGCAGAGGCAGACGGACGTGCGGCGCACCGCACGGGTTTGCTTTCAATGCCAAGTTCCTCTTATCAGCCTCACGGGACCGTTTTAAAGAGGGGGTTATTCATTTGTTTGGGTTTGGACGATGCTTACTTTGTCGGTGTCATCATTTTGGTATAACTGTACGCGTATTTGCTCGGACTGGGAGGTCGGGACGTTTTTGCCGACATAATCCGGACGGATCGGAAGCTCGCGGTGGCCGCGGTCGACGAGAACAGCGAGTTGAATCTGGTTCGGGCGCCCTTTATCCATCAATGCGTCCATGGCCGCGCGAACGGTGCGCCCCGTATAGAGGACGTCGTCGACGAGGATGACTTTTTTTCCTTCAATCGATGCGGGCAATTCCAATTCATGAATCTTTGGATCGGCTTGTTTTTTTTCAAGGTCATCGCGGTAAAGCGTGATATCGATGCTGCCGACCGGCAAGGTTACACCTTCGATTCGCTTGATGTTGGCTGCCAACTGCTCCGCCAACGGATAGCCACGCGTGCGAATGCCGAGCAAGATGCAATCATCCATGCCTTTGTTTTTTTCAATCATTTCATGCGAAATGCGGGTTAATGCTCGGCGGATCGCTTCTTGATCCAACAAAATTTGCTCCTTTTCTTTTGCCGTCATTTATATGCCCTCCCCATGAAAAAACCCCTCCATCCACGTGGGATCAGAGGGGTTCCTCGTCTTTTAGACATACGAGTGCCACGGCGCTCCGACACTCGATTAGGTTCCTTCTCAGCCTCACGGGACTGCTTTAAAGGGATTATTTTATTGTTGTTATTATTACAGAAAAAACGTAAGGTGTCAATATAAATTGCTAAAATAAATAAGTGATCGTCGCCATGGCGCCCGAAGCATGTAGAGGCTAGCACCTAGCGTCCCCATGAACCGTTCACGGTGACCGAATCTTGATGATATGTGCCGATACGGGCGCCATGAAGTATTCATGAGACCCGAAACCCGATAACGCGAGCCGGTTCGGGTGCCATGAAGCGGTCATGGAACCCGAAAATCGTGATGTCAGCCTATTTCGGGCGCTATGATACGCTCATGAAGACCGAGTCTTGATGCCGCGAGCCGGTTCAGGCGCCATGAGCCGTTCATGATGCCGAAATTCGCATGTTACGCCTATTACCGTCGCCATGAACTCATTCATGGCACCCAAAAGTACTCATTCACCCGCTCGCCGAATCCCCTCGATCAATTGTTCCATATCGTCCGGGAGCGGCGCGTGGAACGTATACATCTCGCTATCGCTCGGATGTACGAGTGTTAGCTCTTCTGCATGAAGCGCCTGGCCGGAAAGCAGGTGCGAATGTCGGCGGTTTCCATACTTTGGATCCGCCACGACCGGGTGGCCAATATAAGCCATGTGTACCCGGATTTGATGGGTCCGGCCGGTTTCCAAGCGGCACCGAATGATCGTATAATCCGAAAACCGTTCCAGTACGTCGAAATGCGTGATCGCTTCCTTGGCATGCACATCGGTAACGGCCATTTTTTGCCGGTCAAAGGGGTCCCTTCCGATCGGCGCCTCGATCGTTCCCTCCTCATGGGATACCGCTCCGTGGACGAGCGCCCGATACACCCGGGACAACGAGCGCCTTTGCAATTGCTCCACAAGGTGCGTGTGCGCGTGATTCGTTTTGGCAACAACCATCAAACCGCTCGTATCCTTGTCAATGCGATGAACGATGCCCGGCCGTAATTCACCATTGACATCCGACAATGCATCCGTGTAATGAAGAAGCGCGTGAACGAGCGTCCCGCCGGTAAAATGGCCGGGCGCCGGATGGACGACCATCCCCCGCGCTTTGTTCACGACGAGCAAATCATCATCTTCATAGCGAATATCGAGCGGAATATCCTCAGCCTCTAAAGCGAAAGGCTCTTCGGAAGGAGGTTCCGCCAGAATGTTGTCCCCCTTTTGCAATTTATAATTGCTTTTCACCTGCTTGCCACCCACCAACACATAGCCGTCGCGAACCCATTGTTGAACCGCTGTTCTTGATGCCCCCATCGCTTTCGCCAACCATTTGTCGATGCGTTCGTCTTCGTTCTCTTCCGAAACATGCCAAGTTTTAGGATTTATCATCGGCTTTCTCCTTTTTTTCCTTGCGCTCATCGATAAACAATTTTATGATGAGCAAAATAACCCCGACGGTCAGCGCACTATCGGCAACGTTAAAAATCGGAAAGCTATATGTACCGATGTACACATCGATAAAATCAATGACTTCCCCGTGCAAAATACGGTCGATGAAGTTTCCAACCGTGCCGCCAAGCAATATGCCGAGCGGGATGCCGATCCACTTGTCTGTTTGCCCCATTTTCTTTATAAAATAAACAATACCGACGGTGACGATAATCGTCACAATATAAAACAACCACATCTGCCCTTGCAAGATACCAAAAGCTGCACCGGCGTTTCGATGGGACGTGATATGTATGACGTCTTCGATGACCGGGATCGTTTCGCCAATCTCCATATAAGCCGCTATAAGCCATTTCGTGAGCTGGTCAGCGATAAGCACAACCAGTGCGAGCAAATAGTAAATAATAATCACTCGGTTCCCCCCTTATCGTCATAGGTAAAAGAAAAGGCGGTGGTTACCGCCAGTTCTCCTCTTCCTCCATTAGAGAATCGTACGCTTCGTTGCGGAACATATTGACATGATCGCTCCCGGTATATCCTTCGATTCCCGTTGAAAGAAAACGCTCCATCTCTTCCGTATAGCCGGGTGCCTCTTCCACCCAAAAGTCCGTCGTTGCCGTCTCCCGGTATCCGTCGTCTTCGGTCGTGTTCATGAGCGCCTCCCACATATCCACGCCATCAAGGGCCGCGTCTCCGTTCACTTCATAATCGTGATTGGCCGAAGGACTTGCTTCATTGGACGGTGGATCGACGAAGAAATGGGCCTCGCTAATGACTCCGTCCATTTTTTCGCCCCCTGTGCGGGCAATCGGGTAGGCGCGCAGGCGCTCGGGAGAAATCTCCGCACCCGTTTTCTCACAGATGCCATACGTGCCCTCCTTCACTTTATGAAGGGCATGCACGATCTCAGCGTACTCGTGATTACGGTGGCGGCGCAAAGCCTTGTCCTTGCTTGCTTCATAAAAAATATCGGCGGCGTCGGCAGGATGGTTATCGTAGACGGACAATTCATTGTCCCGGCTGTCTTGGTTTTTAACCGTTTCCCGCTCATCCATTTCGGATTTTCGCTCGTAAAGCCATTGAATGGCTGCTTCTTTATCGGTCACCGCAAACACTCCCCTTCCTTTCCACCCGCCTTTTTAGCTTCTGATGAAACGAAAGGGATTACCCGCATGGATCATTGGTTAAACTTCCAGATCTGCGGGATCGTACGTGGCGATAACGTCGGCACAGCGTTTGCATACGTCAGGATGTTCAGGGTCGGCGCCGACATCTTCTTTTACGTGCCAACAACGGGCACACGTTTCTCCTTTTGCTTCTTCAACATGAACGGCAGCCGTTTGCCCTTCCGGCACATCATTGCTTTTTTGCAGTTCCACTTGGGAAACGATGAACAGTTTCTCCGATCCCTCTTGTGCCAAAAGAAGGTCATAAGCTGTTTCAGGAACGGAAATCGTCACTTTTGCTTCCAGGGATTTACCAATGACCCGCTCTTCACGTGCCGTTTCCAACGCTTTCAACACATCATCACGCACGGCGAGTAATATCTCCCAACGATTGAGCAGCGCATCACGATCTTCAACTGCCATTGGTTCCGGCATATCCGTCAGTTGCACGAAATCCACATTCTCCGCTCCAGGAATATGCGCCCACGTCTCTTCCGCCGTATGCGGGGTGATCGGCGCGATTAATTTCGTAATGGCGATAACCGTATCGTGCATAACCGTCTGCAACGAGCGGCGGCGCGGGTCATCGGCATGATCGCAATACAAACGATCTTTTGCCACATCCATATAAAACGCACTCAACTCAACCGCACAGAAATGATGAATCGCTTGATAGGCGTTGCTGAATACGTAATTGCGGTACCCTTCTTGGGCACGTTCGATTACGTTGTTCAGTCTTTCCCGCATGTAGCGGTCCATGTCTTCCAATTGATGGACCGGCACACGGTGAACGGCCGGGTCAAAGTCGTGCAAGTTCCCGAGCAGAAAACGCAGCGTGTTGCGGACTTTCCGGTAGTTTTCCGATACCTGTTTTAAAATGTCATCCGATAGGCGAACGTCAGCCTGAAAATCCACGGAACCTGCCCAAAGCCGTAAAATATCGGCACCCAGCTGTTTCATGACATTGGCAGGGTCAATGACATTCCCGAGCGATTTTGACATTTTCTGGCCATTGCCATCCATCGTAAATCCATGGCTCAGCACTTGTTTATAAGGTGCTTCGCCGGTGACGGCAACCGCGGTCGTCAACGAAGAATTAAACCAGCCCCGGTATTGGTCCGACCCTTCCAAATAAAGATCGGCCGGCCGCTGTGCATCTTCTCGCTCCATGAGCACCCCTTCATGCGTCGAGCCGGAATCGAACCAGACGTCCATAATGTCCATCTCACGGGTAAACGTTCCATTCGGGCTATGCGTAGATGTATAGCCGTCTGGCAATAAATCCGTTGCTTCCCATTCAAACCAAATGTTGGAGCCATGTTCCCTAAACAATTGGGCGACATGGTCAATTGTTTCATCATCGACGATCGCCGTCCCATCTTCGCCATAAAAAACCGGGATCGGGACGCCCCAAGACCGTTGTCTGGAAATACACCAATCGCCACGGTCGCGAACCATGTTATACAACCGTGTTTCTCCCCATTTTGGTTGCCATTTCACACGGCCGATGGCTTCCAATAACTCGTTTCTAATATTATCCACGGATACGAACCATTGCTCCGTCGCCCGATAAATAACAGGCTTCTTCGTGCGCCAATCATGAGGATACGAATGGGTGATGAACGTCAGTTTCAGCAAGGATCCGACTTCTTCTAGTTTTTCCGTAATTTCTTTATTTGCCTTATCATAAAACATCCCTTCAAACCCGGGGGCTTCATCTGTAAATACCCCTTTGTCATTGACCGGAGACAGAGCTTCCAAACCGTATTCTTTTCCGATGAAGAAGTCTTCTTCCCCGTGCCCGGGCGCGGTATGGACGGCACCGGTTCCCGCGTCCACTGTCACATGTTCCCCGGTCATAACGAGGGAATCCCGATCATAAAAAGGGTGTTTGGCGACAACTCGATCCAGCGCTTCGCCTTTCACCGTGTCCACGATTTCGGCATCGTCTTGCCATCCCAATTCTTCAATAACGGTTTCATACAATTTACTGGCAACGACGTAACGTTTGTTGCCACGAGTGAACACGCTGTAGTCATAATCGGGATGTACCGAAATGCCCATGTTTCCCGGAATCGTCCATGGCGTTGTCGTCCAGATGATCACCTGGTCTCCTTCATTCAAAACCCCTTTTCCGTCGGTCACCGGAAAGGACACATAAATCGACGGCGAACGCTTGTCATGGTATTCGATTTCTGCTTCAGCAAGCGCGGATTCCGATGATGGCGACCAATACACCGGCCGTTTCCCTTGATAGACGTGGCCTTGCTTCGCCATTTCCCCGAAAACACGAATTTGATTCGCTTCAAAGTCCGGCGTCAGTGTTACATAAGGATTTTCCCAATCGGCAATCATGCCGAGCCGTTTAAATTGATTCCGTTGCTTTTCCAGTTGCTCCCAAGCGTAATCTTCACACGCTTTGCGAAATTCGGCAACCGACATTTTTTTGCGGTCGATTTTTTTATTCTTCGTGAGAGCCGTTTCGATCGGCAACCCGTGGGCATCCCAGCCGGGAATATAAGGCGCGTTATAGCCGTCCATGGACCGATGCCGAACGATGATATCTTTTAAAATCCGGTTCAAAGCATGACCGACGTGAATGTCGCCATTTGCATAAATCGGTCCGTCATGCAAGATGAAAAGCGGTTTATCGGCATTTTTTTCAACGAGCTGTTGATATAGGCCTTCTTCTTCCCAGGCCTCCTGCCGTTTCGGCTCTTGACTCGGCAGCTTTCCCCTCATCGGAAAAGCGGTTTTCGGCATTAAAAGGGTTTGCTTGTAATCCATTTCGTTCTTCCTCCATTTCGTTTTGTATACATAAAGTCAAATAAAAAAACCCCGCCCTGCGTAGGGACGAGGTTTACCCGCGGTACCACCCTGCTAGCTGTTAGAAAACTTGGCTTTTCGCCAAGCTTTTATGGCGAAAAGCCTTAGTTGCACTTATGCAGGTAAGAAAGTTAATTTATACTTTCTTACCTGCCAAAAAAATGCAATGCCGCTCGGATCAAGTAACGTTTGATGGACGCCGGCGCCTACTCTGGCCTGGCCGTTTCGGACCGGTGCTTAAGGGTGATTTTCATGAAGGGGGTTGATCAGGCTCACACCATCCCTGACTCGCTTGGCAACGGGTTCCTTCACTACTGTCCCTGTCATAGCGTACACTATCGATGTTTTACAAAATTATATGGGAGATAGCCACTTTCGTCAAGTAGCGGCTTTTAAGCTAACGATCTAGTCAAGATCCAAATATAAGCAGTGTGTCCGCCGGTGCTTCTCTCGCTTCCGATCGCTCCCTTCATTTGGGTGGGGAGATTTTGATCACAAGTAATCCCTCGAACGGCGGTCGAGCTGCTCTGAGAGGAACAAAAGGATGCATAGTAATCCCTCAGACGGGAGTCGGTCTGCTCCGTGAGGAACAAGAGTGGTTAAGTAATCCCTCAAACGGAGAACGAACTGCTCCGAGTGGAACAAGTGAAGCTAAGTTTGGGGGTGACTTCTCGATTCTTAGAAAACTTGGCTTTTCGCCAAGCTTATGGCGAAAGCCTTAGTTGCACTTATGCAGGTAATAAAGTTGATTTATACTTTCTTACCTGCCAAGAAAGACGACCTTATTTCGATTAATAAATTGTTGTACTTTAACTTTCCGCTTGCTTTTAAGCTTCTTCAGACGTTTGATCGGCCGTGTTCTCTTCTTCTCCTTCTTCTTCGAAAGAATCGGCAAGTTTGTCCCATTCCTCATCGTTAAGCATTTCCAATTGTGATTCAATCAGCATTTTAAAACGCATGCGATAAACGGACGCCTGTTTTTTCAATTCTTCGGTTTCCAATGCAATTTTGCGGGATTTGGCGAGCGCATCGTTGATGATTCGATCGGCATTTTTTTCCGATTCCCGAATAATAAGCTGGGACTCCTTATTCGCACTGCGTTTAATATCTTCGGCCGACTCTTGGGCAACGTAAATGGATTTATTCAACGTTTCTTCCATGTTGGAAAAATGATTCAGGCGATCTTCCAATTCATTCACTTTTTCAAACAATTCATTTTTTTGCCGAATTGTACTCTCATAATCCTTAATGATTTGATCGAGAAATTCGTTGACTTCATCTTCATCATAACCGCGAAACGCTTTCGTAAACTGCTTATTGTGAATATCTACCGGGGTTAGCGACAACGCCAGCCACCTCCAAAATGTTTTGTCTAATCTGTTTTTCGCCCAAATACGATCCGTTGGCGCCCCTTTCGGGAACGTTCTTCTAAGGCGATTAGCGTGCTTCTCCCTTTGCCGCGGACAGAAATGACATCGCCCTCTTCCACGATCGTTGCCGGGTGATCGGTCGTTCTCCAATTCAATTTCACGCGTTCCCGCTCTATGTATGGCTTCACCTTTGAACGAGGAAGACGATAAATCGCAGCGATGACCACATCGAGCCGCAACGAAGAGACGAAGGCGGTGTCTTCCTGCCAGTCCTCTTCGATACGCACGGCTTCCGTAAGAGGTTCCGGAGTTGTTTTCAGCGATGTATTTCCCGCTTTCGTAAGGTTTAATTGGATAAAGTCCGCGATTTCTTTCGCACAAAAAAATTGTAACACATCTTTCGTCACCGTGATATCGCCGAAAAGTTCGCGTTTCACCCCAAGCGAAGTGAGCGCACCGAGGAGGTCACGGTGATGAATCTCCGCAAATTTGCGCGCATAATCAACATCGAACAATTCCACTTGAAAGCGGTGTTCTCCTGCCTCTTCATAGAAAGGGTACAGAAGCGCCCGTTGTCGTTCTGCACCCGGCCTTCCTCCGAAAAAAGCGACATGTACCGTTTCATCCCCGCCAACGACCGCTGACACGATCTCTCGTTCCCGAGGGTCCAAAAAGCCGCTTAATTTTGCCTCATAGATCGTGCCAACATGGGACTTCCAATCTTCCACTTGCTGGATAAACGGAAATTCTTCTTTGCGAAAATGTTGATAAATCTCCATTAGCCGGCTCCTGTCGTTAAAAGAAAATAGCACCGACGCCGCTCGCCGCGAGACGCAAGGCGATTAGCGCGACAATCGGGGAAAAGTCCATCATGCCGCCGAGCGGAGGAATGAATTTACGGAAGGGTTCCAAATACGGCTCTACAATCGAGCCGAGCATCTGGCCGAAATTCGATTCCCGCAAGTTCGGAATCCAGCTTGATAAGACATAAATGAAAACAGCAACTGTATATAAATTAATGCCCATGCTTAAAAGTTGGCCAATCATTTGCATCGGGTGTTCACCTGCCTTCTAGCTTTATCTACCATTCTGCACTTTCCTGGTGAAGAAATTCGGAGATCGCACCGCTTACATCGACGTTTTCCGGGGTACACAGGAACGTCCCCGTGCCGATCTTTTGGATGTCTCCGCCGATCGCGTATACCGTTCCGCTCAAGAAATCCACGATTCTTTTAGCTTGATCGTTCGGGATCCGCTGCATATTAATGACACACGAACGTCTGTTTTTCAAATGATCCGCCACTTCTTGCGCTTCATCGTACGTGCGCGGTTCGATTAAAACCATCTTCGCAGACTGTTGCACACTTTGCAAGCTGACCACATTTTTTCCATGCTTGGCCGTTGGCTCTGTTTCGTCATCGGCAGGAATTTCTTGTTCTTCGTCATAATACTCTTCATCAAAATCAAAAAAACGTTTGAAACGTGTTTTAAAGCCCAAAATCTACGCCTCCCTTCCCGTTTCATTGCCGACAAGGCTTGTCCCCAAACGAATAATCGTGGCTCCTTCTTCCACCGCCTGTTCAAAATCATTGGACATCCCCATGGACAAATGTTGACAAGGGGCATGGGGCAATTGCAAACGTTTAATATCGTCACATAGCTCACGCAATTGCCGAAAATACGGGCGCACGTCTTCCGGGTTTTTCGTGTGCGGAGCCATCGTCATGAGTCCCGCGACGCGAATGTGCTCATAAGATTCGAGGGCACGCACGAAGTTTTCCAATTGATCGGGGGCTACCCCCGCCTTCGTTTCCTCCCCGGAAACGTTCACCTGCACCATGCAATCAATCGGTGTTTCCCGTTGATAACGTTTATTAATTTCTTTCGCTAGAGACGCGCGATCGAGGGAATGAATCACGTCACACTCATGGATAACCTCTTTCACTTTTCGGCTTTGCATGCGTCCGACAAAATGCCAGTGTACGGGCGCCTTTATGGCTTGTTTTTTTTCAAGCAAACCGCCATCCCGGCTTTCGCCAAAATGTTTCACCCCCGCGGCTATTGCTTTTTCCACACGCTCGGCCGATACGTATTTCGTTACCGCCATAACGGTGACGTCTTCCGGGCTCCGGCCTGCGCGTTCACAAGCCGCAGATACCCTTGCCATAATCGCTTCATAATTTTCCTTGATGTTCATTTACTCTTCGTCACTCCCCGCGGTGTTCAAAAACCCTATATAAGCCATCATGCGCCCGGTTTGGCCGGAGTCGCGCCGATGCGAAAAAAATAACTCTTCGTTTTCATAGGTGCACGCGTTGCTTATATCCATATGCGCGCGTTTAATGCCTGCTTTTTCAAGCAACAACGCGTTTGCTTCTTTTAAATCCAATTGAAAGAGCCCGGACTCGTGTTGCGTCCACGGTTCTTTTCCTCGGGGCAATACTTTTTTTAGCGCAGTAATCACCTTGTCGTCCACTTCGTAAGCGGCCTTTCCGATGGACGGTCCGATCACCACATGGATAGCTTCGGCGGGGATTCCTTCGATTTCGTCCCATATCCTGACCATCTCGCCCCCGATATTAGCGGCGGTCCCTTTCCAACCGGCATGGGCGATACCTGCGATCGTTTGCCCGCGGTTATAAAAATAAAGCGGAACACAATCGGCGTATAAACTCATGAGCCACAGGTTTTTCGTTGTCGTATATAGGCCATCCACATCGGGAATCGTATCATCAAGTTTAAAGCTCCCGCGCCCACCGTCGGTTTCATCAACTTTCCGGACCACACCGCCGTGCACCTGCTCGCCGAACACCGCGCGCGAAAGCGAAATGTCGAGGGCATTGGCAAGTTGCTCGCGATTAGCCATGACATGATCGGAATCATCGCCGACATGAAAACCGTAGTTCGCCTCGTTATATGGGTCACGGCTAATGCCGCCGAGCCGTGTCGTAAACCCGGCACGCACCTGTTTTGGGCCGCGGATCTCAAGCAATGTTTTCGTTGGATGTAGGGCAAAAGGTTCTCTATTCATAAAAGACCGCCTCTGGTTCTTTTGTTACTCTTTATTTTACCACATATTCCTTCATATTCGATAGTTATTATTGAAAACTCGACGTTTCTGTTCCATGTACATAAACGAGGATAACATCGGTTCCGATTTTTGCGATTTGCGTCCAGGGAATAATCATTTCATCATCGCGTCCGAACATCCCCAACAACCGCCCCGACCCGGTAATGATTAAGGATTCTATGTTCCCGGTCATCAAATTAATGTCCACGTCCCCAAGTGACCCCAATCGTTTTCCCGTTTGAACGTTCACCACTTCTTTTGATTGCAGATCGGTGATTTTCAACATGTTAGGCGCCTCCCTCATTTCCTGATCGATCCACCTCTTTAATATGTATGACGGAAGACAACCGTTTATCTCTCAGGAATCAGGTTCGTTTTGCGAGAGAGGAGGGGAGGACAGCTAGCGTCATGGCGATCGGAATGAGCGATTCGCGATGATTTCGGGCGTCAAGGGGCGTTCATGGCGACTGAAATGAAGCTTTAGCACCTGTTTCGGGTTCCATGAAGCGGTCATGGCCACCGGAATGAGCATTCCACGGTAATTTCAGGCTCCATGAAACCATGGCAATAAAAAACTCCAACAGGGCACGGGCACCCCATCGGAGTCTGCTTTTATTGACTATGTTTGTTCATCTGTTGAACAGCTGCTTTTTCCAGCCGGGATACTTGGGCTTGGGAAATCCCAATTTCTTCGGCCACTTCCATTTGTGTTTTCCCTTGAAAAAAACGCATGTCGAGTATTTTCTTTTCGCGGTCATTAAGTCGAATCATCGCTTCTTGCAAAGCAATATGTTCAACCCACGATGTATCGCTTACTTTTTCATCGCTCACTTGGTCCATGACATAGATCGGGTCCCCGCCGTCGTTGTAGATCGGCTCAAACAACGAAACCGGATCTTGAATGGCATCAAGCGCAAAAACGACGTCTTCTTTCGGCGTGTCAAGCTCTTTTGCGATCTCCTGAACGGTCGGTTCCGTTGCCCGGTTTTTTTCGGACATGAGACGGTCGCGAACTTGTAATGCTTTGTACGCCGTATCGCGAAGAGAACGGGAAACCCTGATCGGATTGTTATCGCGCAAGTAGCGGCGAATTTCACCGATAATCATGGGCACGGCATAAGTAGAAAACTTCACGTTATGGCTGAGATCGAAATTATCAATGCTTTTCATCAAGCCGATACAGCCAACTTGAAACAAATCATCAACAAACTCACCTCGATTATTGAAACGTTGAATGACACTAAGGACGAGTCGCAAGTTTCCATTCACCAATGTTTCTCTTGCTGTTTCATCACCGGATTGCAGGCGTTCGAATAACACTCGCATTTCATCATTTTTCAAAACGGGCAGCTTCGATGTGTCCACACCGCAGATCTCTACTTTGTTGCGTGTCATGTCTTCCCTCCCACGGTGGCTTACGGAGAACTACGATTCCTCCTTCTTACACGTTCAGTATGTCCGTGTGAAGAAAAAATATGCGTTGCCAACGTCCGCCTTATCGATGGGAAGATGCCCGTATGATGCAAAACCCGCGTGCGTCCGCCTGTTTGTTTTTACACCATTTTATTAAATTCTTTTTTCAGTCTGCGAATAATGCGTTTTTCCAGCCGGGAAATATAAGATTGTGAGATCCCGAGCATATCTGCCACATCTTTTTGTGTTTTTTCCTTCTGGCCGGCAAGCCCGAACCGAAGCTCCATGATTTGTTTTTCCCGGGGATTGAGTGTTGTTAATGCCCGCCGAAGCAGGGATTTATCGACTTTATCCTCGATGCCCCGAGTGATGATGTCTTCTTCAGTCCCCATCACATCCGAGAGTAGCAGCTCATTGCCGTCCCAATCGACATTTAGCGGTTCATCAAAAGAAATTTCAAAACGGGTTTTATTGTTCCTCCGCAAATACATCAAAATCTCATTTTCAATACAGCGTGAGGCGTAAGTGGCCAGCTTTATCTTTTTTTCCGGATTAAATGTGTTGACCCCTTTGATGAGACCGATCGTCCCAATGCTAATCAAATCTTCAATATTAATACCGGTGTTCTCAAATTTACGGGCAATATAGACGACGAGCCGGAGGTTGCGTTCGATCAAAATGCCGCGCACTTCCTCGTCTCCATCCGGCAGTTTGGCAAGTAGGTCCGCTTCCTCTTCTTTTGAAAGCGGTGGCGGCAGCGCCTCACTTCCACCGATATAATAAATGCTGTCCGTTTTTATGCCAAAAAAGGCAAGGATTTTATACCAGCGTTTCAAAAAGTGAACCTTTATTTTTTTCCACAAAGCATTTCTCCCCTTTTATCCCGGTGGTAAACGCCCGTCCCAGAGGTCAGATTTCTGACAGAAGTCGGAAAAAACCTTTTCAGCAAGCGAGGAATGATCTTCCGGCTTTCGATTTCTGATTTCCGGTATAACTGGCGGCTAACACCCCGATTGTGACGCACAGGATGTGCTAGTGTCGGCGTTGTCACAGAAGGTGACGGTTTTAGCCGACTTCCTTACTTGGACGTTTCATTTTAAGATGCAGAATCTAAGCCCGCGGTATTTGGAAGCAAGTCGGGCGGTGTTATACATTGAAAGCGTCCTTCCGCAGAAAGCTTGCGATTCTCAAATCCGATCAACACATTTTTGTGACCCTGCCGCTCGCCGTCGGCAACAATGACAACTTCAGCCGCGGAAACAGCGAAAATAAAGCCATGTTCACGGCCGACGGTGCGATACGGAATTAATTTCATCCGCTCTTCCCATTTCATTTTCCCTTTCTTCCCCTCTGAATCGAGCCATTCGAGCGTTTCCTCCCATTCATCTTCTGTCAGCTGCGATTGAAACAACGCGATCTCGGCCAACAAAACGGGCGCCCTTGAGATGGGATCGCGTAAATGGTTGCCGGTATCGACGAGGGTCGTTGCCTTGATAGCTTCCGTCTGCTCATTCATTTTGATGATCACATCCGCGAACTGGGCAGCTGTTTTCTTTTCCTGTTTAAGCACACGCTTGCTTAATTCAGCAAAAAGAATGACGACCGGTAACGCGGATAAAACGAGCAGTCCGTGCATATCATCAAACAGCACCCAACGGGCGGATGAACGCCATGTTTCCAAAAGTTCAGACGTTTGCCAAAACATGGCCATCGCCATAACGACACCGCCCGTAAGCCAAGAAATAAAATAAAACAATACAACGGTCTTGGCAAAACGTGTAAATGTTTGAAAACCGAACGCCAACAGAATCGTACCCATACAAATAATGCCTTGCGCGATCGGATGCAATAAAAATTCTCCATAAGCCGTTAGCCACATAAACAACGGGAGACCTGAACAGGCTGCGGCGATGAATAGTCGCCTTTTTTTTGTTTGGTAACCGATCCATTTAGCCGTCATATAGAGCAAACTGACAGTTACGGCCGTGTTTAATGCATAGATGATATCTATGTACAGCGTCAAAACACTCTTCGGCCCCCCTTTCTTGTTGACCTCTCTTTTAACAGTATAAGCGTATAGGCATTCGAAGTATGTCACTTTATCAGTGGTTGTCACACTCTGATTTTCATTGATTTGATAAAAAACTGTCGAGGAGGTGTGAGGCGGGGGATTGGAGGTTGTTATTTATTTTTCGGATATTATTTGGCGTGGAGCATCGAACTTGGTCGCTTTGGGGCTTGGGCATCTATCTGGATGGTGACCGATCTAATCGATGTAACCTGTATTCGGGAGCCATAGGGCTGTCATGGCGACCGGACTCATCTTTTTTCTTTTGCCCGGTCGCCATGGACACTTCATAGTGACCGAGTCGTTTTGATTAGTTTTCATTCGGTCGCCATAGCTTCTTCATGACGACCGAATCGCTTGATTTTTTCTTTGTTAGGGAATCATAGTTGCCCAAAGCGGATCATATCGACAATAAAAAACCCAAACGGGAGCCTTGCTCCGTTTGGGTTTTCCTTTCCCGTGTTTTACCGGTTCCGGCGACGGTTACGTAAAAATGCCGGGATATCAAGGGAATCTTGGTCGTCTTCTTGTCCTTGTCTGTCGGTTGGCCGTTCCGGCTCTTCTTCGAAGGCCGGTTGTTGCGGTTGCGCTTGCGGGCGCTGTGGGGCCTGTTGTTGCGGGCTTGTCCGTCTGCTGCTGCCCGTTTCTTGGCTATTGCCGGGACGCCCCCGCTTTTCCGAACCTTCGTTGAATCCCGTTGCAATCACCGTAACGAGAACTTCATCTTTCAAATTTTCATTGATGACGGATCCAAAAATCATATTGACTTCCGGATCCGATGCATCCGAAACAATTTCGGCTGCTTCATGCACCTCAAACAAACTTAAATCGCTTCCGCCGGTGATGTTCATTAGTACCCCTTGGGCACCATCAACGGACGTTTCCAGCAATGGGCTGGAAATTGCCTTTTTCGCCGCCTCACCGGCTCGGCTTTCGCCGGTAGCGATGCCAATTCCCATAAGCGCGGAACCTTTTTCGCTCATGATGGTTTTTACGTCGGCAAAATCCAAGTTGATTAGCCCAGGCGTCGCGATTAAATCCGAAATGCCCTGCACCCCTTGTCTCAGTACATTATCTGCTTCTCGAAATGCTTCCAGCATCGGTGTGCTTTTATCGACAATTTCCAGTAGACGATCGTTCGGGATAACAATCAAAGTATCTACTTTTTCTTTAAGGGTTTCAATCCCTTCGGTTGCATGGGTGGAGCGTTTTTTCCCTTCAAAAGTAAACGGCCGTGTCACGACACCTACGGTGAGGGCGCCTATTTCTTTGGCCACTTCTGCAATGACGGGGGCAGCACCGGTTCCGGTTCCTCCGCCCATGCCGGCCGTGATAAATACCATGTCTGCCCCGGTCAGTGATTCTTCCATTTGCTCTTTGCTTTCTTCCGCCGCTTTTTTGCCAATTTCGGGGTTTGCGCCTGCGCCAAGCCCGCGCGTTAATTTCCCGCCCAGCTGAAGTTTTGTATCCGCCTGGGAGAGGGATAGCGCTTGGGAATCCGTATTTACGGCGATAAATTCCACGCCTTGCAAGCCATTTTCAATCATGCGGTTCACTGCATTGGAGCCGCCGCCTCCAACCCCAATGACTTTGATTTGAGCGAGTTGATCCATGTCCATTTCAAACTCTAGCATCTCGGGTCCCCCTCATCAGTCAATTGTCTGGTATATCCCTTTATGTTTCGTTACAAGAGGTTGTTCAAAAAGTCCGGGGAAAATAGCTGTCGAGAAGGGGAACTTCTGCTAAAAACTGCCACGACACACAAGCGAACGCAGAAGTCGCCACATCCTGTGGAAGCGCGCCAGCTTGCTTCTTCGCTTCCTTGAACTTCTCGGCTATTTTTGTCCTCCTTTTTGAACACGGTTACTATTCAAAAAACACTTTGAAAAAACTACGAACTTTTTTTCTTACTCCTGGTGATTCCTTTTCCTCTCGTTGTTCCCGCTGCTTTTCCGAGTTTCTTGTTTTGCGATAGGCCGGTGACTCCTCTTCATCCTGACTTGCAACGACCATTTCATCCATCTCGTTCATTCTAACATGAAGATGGGCAAATTCAATGAGTCCAACGCCATTGGTGTATCTCGGCTCCCTTACCCCAATATAGTCCGGAATCGCCATTCGGATATTACGGCCGATAATTTCTCTGGCCAATTCAAGGGTGCCCGGCATCATCACCGTACCGCCAGTCAATACGACTCCACCCGGGATATCCCCAATTCCGCTTAATTCTTCGGCAATGATTTCGAAAATCTCTTCCATTCGCGGTTCAATGACATGCGCCAAGTCCCGTTGCGAATACTCCTCCGGTTCATGGCCTCCCATTGGGTGAACGGTGGCGAACACTTCATCGGAAGTATCGTCGATATACGCATGCCCATGTTCTACTTTCACACGTTCCGCTTCCGCCTTGGTTACGCGAAGCCCTACGGATAGATCGTTTGTCACATGCGCCCCCCGATGGGGACGACATTCAACGTTTCCAGTGAACCGTCTTTAAACGTAGAGATCGTCGTTTGGCTTCCACCGATATCGACAAGCGCAACACCAAGTGACCGTTCATCTTTTGATACGGCAATTTCACCTGCCGCCAGCGGCTGCAGGTAAATATCCGAAATGACCAAACCCGCTTTCTCCACACAACGCAAAAGGTTATGTAAGACCGTTTTTGATCCGGTAATGAGCATTCCTTCCATTTCTAACCGTACACCGATCATTCCAGTGGGGTCGTTGATTTCATCGTAACCGTCTACGATAAATTGATTCGGTACGATATCGACCACTTCGCGGTCCCGCGGGATGGATACGACTTGCGCTGCATCCATGACCCTATCGATATCTTCCTGGCCGATTTCTTTATTCGGGTTCGATACAGCAACGATCCCTTGACACGGCTGCAATTCAATATGGTTTCCATTAATGCCGACGACGACTTGGTTAATGGAAACGCCGACCATCCTTTCCGCTTCTTCGGTGGCTTGGCGGATAGATGCGACCGTGGCGTCAATGTCAACAACGGTGCCTTTTTTAATGCCGGTAGACGGCGCTTTTCCGACGCCGATAATATTGAGTATTCCCGCCGAGATTTCCCCGATCATTACTTTTACTTCAGTTGTACCAACATCCAAACTGACATAAATCTCATTATTGTCCACGAATGGCACCTCCTACTGCAATAATGTTCTGCCCATAACATGCCAGGCTTGTGATGTGTTGGGCGCGCCCGTGCGGACGGGAGGTAACCGCAGCAAAGCGGGTCATCACCATTCTTTAAAGCCGTGACTACATCAGCAAATAATTTATCCCGGTTGTAATTGCATGCTAGATTACTAGTTTCACTGGATAGCTCCACAGCTTATTTAAGCTTGTTCACGAATGATGCTGACGAGTCTACGCATATTGCGAAAAAACTTTTTCATGAATAGAAAGATCCTATACCTTCTTTGTGGTTGAAAAAAGATCTTATGTACAAGTTTACACCAATATAGGCTTGGAGAAAAGCGAAAATCGCCTCAATTCCTAGAAGTCCTTTATAATCCTTCGAAATACCATGCATCTGGCCTCCGGCTTCTGATTTCTGTTATTGGTTCTTCACCAAAATCTATCGTCGATATCTGTGAATATTTACGGTGATAACATTGGCTAGCGGAGGAAAAACACGGAGACTCCCGTGGGAAAGCGCAGTGGGAAGACCCCGCAGAAAAAAGCGATCTTCTTTTTTGCCTGCAAAAAAGTATCAACCAACTTTCTTACCTGCATAAGTTGGGCTAAGGCTTTTCGCCGTAAAAGCTTGGCGAAAAGCCAAGTTTTCTAACGAGGAGGCTGAGCTAAGGGCCCACGGAAAGCGTCGTGTTTTCCCGTAGCGGTTACCATCATTCATGATCATTTTTATTTTTCAACCATAGATGTTAGTATTAACCCCTTTTATCAGCCGTTCTCCTCATCGGAATCTTCATCTTCGTCTTCGTCAGGCGTTGATGAGCTTTCAAAATAAGGCCTCATTTTCATATGCAATACTCCCGAATCTTCAGGATCAATCTCTTCTGCGACAGAAGGATAGCCGGACATGTACTCCGCAAATTGGTCGACCGTTGTCTCCACTTCAATCCCATCATTCATATACAATCGTAGTCCTTCATGGCTTTCATCGAGTGGATGCACTTCCGATATTCGGTTCACGACCCCGTCTGTGAGTTTTTCCATTTCAGAAAGAAGTGTTTCCAATCGGGATTCATCATTCCACCCATAGACGACGGGCGCGTCACCGGGGAGTTGATCCAAGCCTTGATCAGGACTTTGTTCCCCGTTCGCAAATACAGGGATGTACGTCTCGTCTTCTTCCATATAAGCGATTCGTTCCTGCTCGGTGATGGCAATATGTACCGTGCTCGGAAATGATCGCGAAACCGAAGCTTCCAACACATGAGGGAGATTTTCCGAAATCCTTTCTTCTGCCCCCCGAAGATCGGCCGCCCAAATATTATCCCCCTGCTCCAAACCGCTTTGAGCCGTCACCTCGTCCTCTTCCCCGGTAACAATTCCTTCCACATTAATCGTTTGAATGTCACTTAGAGGGGATTGCAAATAGACGACAAGCCCGATCAACAAAAAGATCGTGATCAAAGAAATGATCAGCCGGCGATTGGCACGTTTTTTTCGCTGTTCTTTTAATGCGGGAATTCGTTCATTTGCGGATACAACTTTTCGATCTCCCACTCGCCAACCTCCTCTTGATACCGGTTTGTCTCGTATTTATTCACCGCATTTTTGCACTATCAAATGTATAAATTATTCGGATGATAGTATAAGAAAAGACTTTGACTTTCGCCATCCTTGGCGATAAGTCAAGTTTTTCTAATGGCTCTTTTCATCACTTCCCGTAATCGGTCGGCCGCATCCGGAACGCCGATAGATGTTGCCGCCGATTGCATCTCGGCCGCTTCGCCATTTTGAAAAAGCGCCTTTATATCCGCCTCGAGTTTATCTCCCGACCAATCCGTTTCTTTGTGCACCATCGCAGCACCAACGTCCTCCAACGCTCTGGCATTCATTTCCTGATGGTTTTTCGTCACGTAAGGGCTCGGAATTAAGATGGAGGGGATGCCAAGTGCCGTAATTTCCGCCAATGTTGTGGCACCGGCCCGACTCACAACTGCATCTACACTTGCAAGTACATTTGGCATATTGTGAATGAACGGACGGACGACGACATGTGCGCGCGTTTTTTCATTGGCTATGCTTGTCTTCACTTTATCATAATGGACGCTTCCTGTGATATATAAGTATTGACAATGTTTGTCGGTTAATTGTGGAAGTGCCTCTAAAAAGGCATCATGAATCGGTTGTGCACCGCGGCTGCCGCCGACAATCAACACGACGGGGAGGTTATTTTTCAATCCGAATTCGGTCACCAAATTAGTTTTTTCGGCTTTAACGACTTCGGAGGCACGCGGATTCCCGGTGAAGACCGTTTTGTCCTGCGGAAAATAACCGGAAGCTTCCTGAAAAGAAATCGCGACGTTTGTGGCGTATCTGCTTAAAAACTTATTCGTAAGGCCGGGAATGCTGTTTTGCTCATGAATAACCGTCGGCACTCCCAACCGGGCGGCCGCGTACATCACGGGACCCGCCACATAGCCCCCTGTCCCGAGGGCAATGTCTGGCTTAAATTCACGAATCAACTGCTTCGCCCGCGAGGTCCCTTTTAAAAAGCGCCGTACGGTTTTTATATTTTCAAAAGACAATTTCCGTTTAAATCCACTGATTTCGATCGTCTCAAAGGGAATGTCGTATTTTGGCACGATCTCGTTTTCCAATCCATTTCCCGTTCCCACGTATAAAAAGGAGGCAGACGGCTCCTCCTCGCGAATCGCTTTAATCATGGCAATCGCGGGGTAAATGTGCCCTCCCGTGCCTCCGCCGGTGACCAACACTTTCATACATTTCACCTCAGGTTTTAGATATGTGGGAGGCAAGAGGTGATTCCCCCTGCTTCCATCGTGTTTATGTGACTCTTGTATGGGCGCTGATATTTAACAATATGCCGAGCGCGAGGAGCATAAGCGTGAGGGATGATCCGCCGTAGCTGAGCAAAGGAAGAGTGATGCCGGTGACCGGAAACAAACCGATGACGACACCGATATTGATCATCACCTGCACAAACAACATGCCGATAATCCCAACGGCCAACAACGTGCCGAATAAATCAGGGGCAAGCAAAGCCGTACGCAACCCTCGCCACATGATGACCGCGAACAAAAGAATGACGACAACACCAGCAATAAATCCTCCTTCTTCCGCGATCACGGCAAAAATAAAATCCGTTTGCGGTTCAGGCAGATAAAAATATTTTTGTCTGCTTTCCCCGAACCCCATGCCGAATAAACCGCCGGGGCCGATCGCATAGAGGGATTGGATAATTTGAAAACCGCTTCCGAGCGGATCATTCCAAGGGTCAAAAAAAGACGTGATCCGGTCGATCCGATATGGCGCCGAGGCAATCAAGCCGACGAACCCGACCGCTCCAATCGTTCCCAGCCATGCAAAATGGGCTTTTTTTGCACCGGCAATGAAAAGCATAATAAACGAAGTCGCTACCATTACCGCTCCCGTACCGAGGTCCGGCTGTAGCATGATCAATGCAAATGCGGTAAAAATAATTGCAAGGAGTGGTAACATGCCTGTTCGAAATCGCGTGATCTGTTGCTGATTTCTTGCCAACCAGTGGGCCAAAAACAAAATCATGCCTAACTTCATAAATTCCGACGGTTGGATCGAAAAAGCGCCGACGCCAATCCAACTTTGCGCGCCACCCCGGATCAATCCTATCCCGGGAATCAAAACGAGAATCAAAAGGGCAAAACAGACCAAAACTGTCGTAAGCACATAGTTGCGCCATCGCCAATAGCCGAAACGCATCATGAACAGCATTCCGACACACCCCGCTCCCGCAAACAGCAATTGCCGTTTGGCAAAATGGTAAGGATCGGAAAAGCGGTACTCTCCCCAAGCCGCGCTCGCGCTATATACCATGATGACCCCGATGATCAACAATGCGCAAATGGCAAACAGTAAAATTCCGTCAACCGCTTGTTTATTTTCTTTCACATCTTCACCCCGCCACCCGCGATTCAAGTCCTGTCCGAGACAAGGCTTTATTCATACGTATGACGGTTTGTCCGTTTTAGAAGTGGGAGGTGAGAGGTTGAGGATGAGATTTCCAACGTTGCCCTTCTATAGTTCTTCTATGGCGCTGATGAAACAATCGCCCCGTTCTTCAAATGTTTTAAATTGATCCCAACTGGCGCAAGCCGGCGACAAGAGCAATATATCTCCCTCGGCGGAAACATCATACGCTTCTTTTACCGCTTCCTGTAAACGGTTGGTATGTTCAATCACCGGAACTCCCGCGCGGGCCCCCGCTTCTTTCAGCTTATCGCCCGTTTCGCCATACACCACCATCGCCCTCACATTTGTTAGGCTTTCGGCCAGTGAAAAAAAATCATTGCCACGGTCCAATCCGCCTGCAATCAGAACAACGGGTTGTTCAAATGCGTTCAAGGCTCGTGATGTCGCCAATATGTTAGTTGCTTTGGAATCGTTGTACACTTTTCGCCCATCCAACTCTTTTACAAATTGCAAGCGGTGTTCAACGCCTGTAAATGTTGCCAATACGCTTTTCACCGTATCATTCGATACATCTAAAAGTTTGGCAACCGCGACGGCAGCCAACACATTTTCGAGATTATGGATGCCGGGAAGGGCGATATCCCGCGTTTGCAGCAACGGCTCGTTCTGCCAATACACCGTCCCCGCTTCGTGAGAAGCGCCTTCCGCTCGTCTATTCTTCACGGAGAACGGGATGTTTTCCCCTTTTTGAGTCGCCGCCACTTCCTTAACGACCTTATCATCGGCATTGTACACAAAATAATCATCAGCCGTCAGGTTGGCGACAATGTTCGCTTTTGAACGGATGTAATCTTCCCGTGTTCCGTGGTAATCGAGGTGAGCGTCAAAAATATTCAAAAGCACGGCGATATGGGGGCGAAAATGAAGGGTTCCCTTCAATTGAAAACTGGACACTTCTGTTATCATGCATTCATTTTCACCCACCAATTCAGCTACTTCACAAGCAGGCAAACCGATATTGCCGGCGATTTTTGCTTGCTTTTGATCGGCGAGCAACATTTCATGGACCAGCTTCGTCGTCGTCGTTTTTCCGTTCGAACCTGTAATGGCGACAAGCTCCCCCTGTACGATCCAATACGCCAGTTCGAGTTCCGTTACGATCGGGATTTCCCGGCGCATGCCTTCCCGGACGACCGGATTGTCATACCGAATGCCCGGATTTTTAACAATCAGATGAAGAGAGGCGTCAAACATCCATAAAGGATGGCCGCCGGTCACAAATTGAACGCCAAAAGCTTCCAGATCTTCTGTTCCCGTTAACTCCCCGTAAGGCTTCGCTTCGTTTACGATGACGCGGGCTCCATGCTTGGCCAACAATTGGGCGGCTGCTTTTCCGCTTTTTGCAAAGCCGAGGACGAGCACGGTTTTATTTTTCAAATTGGTAAGTAATGGATGGTTTGTCATATTGGCCACACCTCTATATAAACCCCGATGACTGCAAAGACGATGCCGCAAAGCCAGAAGACGACGACCACTTTCCACTCCGACCAGCCGGATAGTTCATAATGGTGGTGGAGCGGGCTCATTTTGAACACGCGCCTTCCTTTCCATTTAAACACGATGACTTGAATGATCACCGAAATCGTCTCAATAACAAAGACGCCGCCGATGACGATTAAGAGGATTTCCATTTTCAAAATTATCGCGACCGCGGCGATCGCCCCGCCAAGGGCCAAGGAACCTGTATCTCCCATGAAAACTTTCGCGGGATGGGCATTGAAAACGAGAAAACCGAGAACCGCACCTACGACAGCGGCACTAAAGACAGCGACCTCGGGGAACCCTGCATACCAAGCAAGTACGGCAAAAGCCCCGAAAGCAATCGCGGACGTTCCGGCGAGTAAGCCATCCAGGCCATCGGTTAAATTGACCGCGTTGGAAGCTCCAACGAGCATGACGGCAACGAGCAATAAATAAAGAATGCCGATGTCCATGCTGAAATCGGTGGCCGGAATTTGCACGACAGTAGAAAATTCATATTGCCGCAGAACAAAATAAAAAACGGCAGCGACGACTAATTGCGCGAGTAATTTTTGCTTCGAGTTTAAACCAAGGTTTCTTTTTAAAACAACTTTAATAAAATCATCCAAAAAGCCGACCAAGCCAAAGGCGATGGTCACGAGCATTAACAACCCGATTTGATAATTGAATGCCAACTCGGTGAAAAAGAACACGACGAAAAGCACGGACAAAACTATTGCCAAAATGACGACGATGCCGCCCATCGTCGGTGTGCCGCTCTTTTTTTGATGGCTGGAGGGTCCCTCTTCGCGGATGCTTTGCCCAAATTTCATCCGGTGCAACATCGGGATGAACAAAGGGGAAAGGAGCACGCTTAGTACAAACGCTGCTACGATGGCTGCTAAAATCGATGGTTCACTCAAGATGTTCACTCCTTTCGTTTCATTTCGATAGGGGCTCGGAGGTAACTTGGGGTTCTTCATGGCACCCCGGATCGTAAGTTTACGTGCTTTATAGTGCATTGTTTCGTAATTTGGTATAAAACCCATCATCTTATGCTTTTCTTTTCAACGCAAACTGTGTGGCCTTGGTGTCCCTCTCTCATTCAATGCCGATTCCTATTTTTCACGTTCCCGCCGAGCGATGATCGCCTCTTTTGCCTCAATGCGATCATCGAACGTGTGAAAGGTTCCGTCAACCTCCTGATAAGGCTCATGCCCTTTGCCGGCAATAACGATGACATCTTTCTTTTTTGCTTTATCAACGGTGTAACGAATGGCTTCTTTACGATCCACGATCGTCCGGAAAGGTTGGCCTTCCGCCCCTGCTTCCATATCCCGAAGAATGGTGCGTGGGTCTTCACTGCGTGGATTATCCGTCGTGAAAATCGCTTCATCCGCATAGGCGGCAGCGATCCTTGCCATTTCCGGGCGCTTCGTACGGTCCCGGTCCCCGCCGCAACCGACGATTACGTAGACGTCTTGTTCTGTAAGCTCTCGGACCGTTTCCAATATGTTATCCAAACTGTCAGGCGTATGGGCGTAATCGACGATTACCGCGAAATCCTGCCCTTCTTCAATCGGCTCAAACCGACCCGGAACCGGTTTGGCAGTTTCTAGGCTTTGCTTAATCACGGGCAAGGAAACCCCGGACGCATACGCTGCCGCCGCGGCAGCCAAGGCATTATATACGCTGAAACGCCCGATCATTTTTAAGTTTAATTCAATCGATTCATCGCCTATTACGAGTGTAAAAAATGTTCCCGTCGGACGCGCATGCAAATCACGGGCACGAACATCGACCCCGTCCCGCAAGCCGTACGTGAGAACCGGCGCTGCGGTTACATCCATCATGTAGCGGGCGTAAGGATCGTCATTATTGACAATCGCCACTTTCAAATCCTGATCATAAGCGTTGCCAAGTTGTGAAAACAAGAGTCCCTTGGCCTGCTTATAATCGTCCATCGTTTCATGATAATCCAGATGATCAACACTCAAATTGGTGAACACAGCGATATTAAACGTCGTTCCGCGCACTCTGCCGAGGGATAATGCGTGCGAAGAGACTTCCATCGTCACATCGGTTACGCCCTTTTCCTTCATTTCCGAAAAGGTTCGTTGCAACACCAATGATTCCGGGGTCGTATTTTTGGCTTCGAAGACTTCGTCATTATATTGGGTATAAAGGGTGCCGATCAAGCCTGATTTCCGCTTGTCATCTTGTAAAATTTGATTCAATAGATGCGTGGTTGTCGTTTTCCCGTTCGTTCCGGTGACACCTATGATGTTTAGGTCATGGGTAGGACTATCGTAAAAACGGTTGGCGATTTGCGCGAGGGCCCGTTTGCTGTCGGATACAATAACGGTTGGAACATCGACGTCCACATCTTCCTCGGCAACAACCGCGACGGCCCCCTTTTTAACAGCTTCTCGCGCATACCGGTGGCCATCGACCGTAAATCCGCGAATGGCTACAAATAATGTGCCTGCTTGTGCAAAGCGAGAATCCATCTCTACGGAAGTAATTATCGGGTTTTCAGCTTTCGTTTTGGTATATGCGAGCAAGCCCGCCAAGCATTCCTGCAAATCCATACATTTTTTCTTCCTTTCAGAGGTTGTTCAAAAAGTCCGGGGAAAAATAGCTGCCGGGAAGAGGAATTTTTGCTAAAAACTGCCACGACACGCAAGGCAAGCATCGCCTCATCCTGTGGAAGCGCGTCAGCTTGCTTCTTTAAGGAAGCCGGCTAAGTTCGTCACCTCCTGTGACAACAACGGCACTAGCGCCTCCTGCGCGTCGCACGTGCCAGAAAACATACCCTCGAAAAAAACACTTTTTCTTCGTGAAAAAAGCTTTCGCACCGATGCTCGGAGCTGCGCTTCCTTACACTCCGGAGTATAAGAAAATCTAAGCTTTCGCCATCTTGACGATAAGCTAATATTTTCTAAAACTTCTCGGCTATTTTTGTCCTCTTTTTTGAACACTCACGTTCATTCCATGGCTTCCGCTATCGACATGTGAGAACAGCCAAGGCTTTCCTTGGCTGATCATATTAAAAAACTTGGCTTTTTGCAAAGCTTTTATGGCGAAAAGCCTTGGTTGCGTTTATGCAGGTAATTAAGTTGATTTATACTTTCCTGCTAAACCATTTTAATCGCTTTCGTCCCTCATGTACAGACGAAGCGTGGAGCCCTCTTCCACTCGCTCGCCTGCAGCGGGGGATTGACGGTAAATTTCTTCCCCGTCTCCTGAAACTTCCAGATTCAGCGGATAATTGGCATCATGTAATTCCCTTAATGTTAATCCCGTGACATCAGGGACGTCCAAGTAAGGGACATCGGACCAAGTCAATTCCTTTTCAATTTGATCCTCCCGCCGCGGCACACCCATCGCCTGTAAACTGTCACCGATGACGTTACCGACGATCGGCGCGGCAACGACGCCTCCGAACTGTACCGTTTCTTTCGGGTTATCGATAGCGACATATACGACGATTTCAGGATCGTCGGCAGGCGCGAAGCCAATGAACGAAACGATATGATTGTTTTCCAAATAACGGCCGCCTTGCGCTTTCTGGGCGGTTCCCGTTTTCCCGCCGACACGATAACCGTCAACGAACGCTCCTCCGCCGGTCCCTTGCGCAACGACGTGTTCCAAAGCCCGTCGCACTTCAGCCGAAGACTCTTCGGATATGACTTGACGCTTTTCCATCGGGGTTTGACTGTCCAGAACAACACCGTCATCAGGGTCGAGCCAATCTTTAGCGATAAAAGGCTGATAAAGGGTGCCCCCGTTTACAGCGGCGGCAACGGCTGCCACTTGTTGGATCGGCGTCACGGATACACCCTGGCCGAAAGCGGTCGTGGAACGTTCCAACGGCCCCACATCCTCTACATCGAATAAAATGCCGGTCCCTTCTCCTTCCAAGTCAATGCCGGTTCGTTCTCCAAAGCCAAACTGATGAATATAATCAAAAAGCGACTCTGTGCCCAATCGTTCTCCCAACGAAACAAACCCGGGGTTACAAGAGTTTTGCACAACTTCCAAATACGTTTGCTCGCCGTGCCCGCCTTTTTTCCAACAATTCAAACGCTGACCGGCCACTGTAATGTATCCGGGGTCATTAAATGTATCTTCGTCGAGATCCACTTCATTTTCTTCAAGGGCAGCCGCAAGCGTTATGATCTTGAACGTAGAGCCAGGTTCATACGTAGACCAAATGGGGCGGTTTTGATCATAAATCTCCGGGGAAACCGCTTGGTAATCATCCGGATTATAGTGTGGCCGGCTGGCCATTCCGAGGATTTCTCCATTGTCGGGATCCATGGCAATGGCAAGCGCCCCGTCCGGATTGTACGAGGCCTCAGCGTTATCCAACTCCCTTTCGATAATCGTTTGCACTTGATCATCAATGGTTAACCGCACATCCATGCCATTTTGCGGTGCCTGATATCGATCGGCCATATCCGGCAACCGTTGCCCTTGGGCATCGGAAAAAAAAGAAACGTGCCCACTCTCGCCTTGCAAGCGTTCATCGTATTGTTTTTCAATGCCTGTAAGTCCTTGATTGTCAATGCCGGCAAACCCCAACACGTGAGAAAGATATTCGCCATTCGGGTAGTGGCGTTTGTTATCTTCGACAATGTAAACGCCGGGCAAGCGTTGTTCCCGGACTTCCGATGCGCGTTCTTGATCAATCTTGCGTCCGAAAGGGGTCAATCGAACCATCGAGCTGTTCTCTGTGATTTGTTCATATACATCTTGTCGATCGGCTTCCAAAACGTCCGCGAGTTGCTCGGACGTTTCCACCGGATCCTCGATCTGTCTCGGAACAACGAGGACCGATGGTGCGCTGACATTCGTTGCCAACACTTCGTCATGTCGATCCAATATCTCTCCGCGCTCCGCTTCAAAAGGCAAGTCCCTGCTCCAAGACTCCTCAGCTTCTTCCGTCAACCAGCCGCCAAGGGAAAACTGTACATAGCCGAGCCTTGCCATGAGCAACAGCGTTAACGCGATCCCGGCCAGCAAAGCCAAAAGCAACCTTCGACGCACGAGCGTTCTCGTAATTTTAGACATGAAAGGCCACCTCATCTGATAGATACTTCCCTTTCAAATCTATGCTTGTACGCCTGCTTTATGAACGCGGAGCAGCATTATATTCGCCGTCAAGCTTCGTCTGTTTCTTCTTCCTCTTGCTCATCGTTTTCGTCTTCTTCTTCGTGATGGGCAAATTCCACGGCAACTGAATCATGACTGCCGGCTTCACTTCCGGGTTCCAGGCTTTGATCCCGTACATATCCGGTCCCGGAATGCTCAATATTCATGCCGGTCGCTGTGCTGAATTTCACGACATCCCTGACCGACCAACCTGTCATATCAGGCATTTCCCAGTTGTCATCGCTGACGAGAAAGATTTTTTCTCCGCCAATGACGTCCTCGCCGGCAAATGGATACTGGCTTTCAATTCGATTGCCCTCTCCCAGAATAAAGGGTTCCAGATTTTGTTCACTCACAGCCTCAGCCGCTTGTTCCGAACGATCCCCCGTTACGTCTTCCAATTCAATGCTGTCCGCTTCGGGCGTTCCCTCTTCTTCATAACCGGGCGATTCATCTGGTTGCAGATTTAAATATTGCATACTTTGATGCATGACTGTGTTAAATATCGTTGATACCGGTTGTGTACCTTGCTCATCTTCCGATAAATTCGGACGATCCACCGCCACGTATGTGACAATTTCAGGATCTTCGGCCGGGGCCATCCCCAAAAAAGAGAATATATTTTGGCCATGGCCGGATAGGTACCCGTTTTCCGACGGAATTTGCGCCGTCCCCGTTTTACCGGCAATGCTCATATCATCAACCTGAAAAGCGCCACCGGTTCCGTTGTCTCCGTAGACTGCTTCCACAAGTTGTTCCCTGACTTCTTCGGCCGTTTCTTCGGAAATCGGTTCCCCGGCAATCTCGGGTTCGCTTTCATAGACAGTTTCATTGACATTTGTATTTTCAATATGGTCCACAATATAAGGATGCATCATCTGCCCATCATTTGCAATCGCCGTAGCCGCCTGGATTTGCTGCATCGGCGTAACCGCCGAAGATTGGCCAAATCCGGTATACATGGCATCCAAGTCACCTTCACTTATCACACCCGGAGCTTCATTGGGGAGTTCGATGCCAGTCTCTCTGCCAAAACCGAAACGGTCAAGGTATTCATATAAAATGTCGGCACCCATAACTTCATTAACAAGCTTTGAAAAACCAACATTGGAAGAACGTTCCATCGCTTCATCGAACGGAATGGTTCCCCAACCTTCTCCGTTATTATGATCGCTAATGGTATGGTCATAACCGGGGTCGTAGGTTCCCGATTCGAATTCCTCATCGCCGTCATATTCTCCGCTATCGATGGCCGCGGCCATAGTAAACATTTTCAGCGTTGATCCGGGTTCAAAATGGTCGGAAATGGCATAATTCGTATGATTGGTAATATCTTCATAGTTATTCGGATTAAAGGAGGGACGGTTGCCCATAGCAAGAACTTCGCCCGTCTTGGCGTTTGCAACGATCGCGATCATCCGTTCCGGGTTGTACTCATCATCGACCGAAGCCATCGCCTGTTCCAACGCCAGTTGTATATTGGAATTTAACGTCAAATGGACATCGTTTCCATCGTAAGCCCCGTTGACTTCTTCTTCATTGCCGGGAAGCGGAACACCGTTACGGGCAACTTGGTAACTCATAGACCCACCTTCGCCTTCAAGTTCTTGGTTAAAGCCTGCTTCAAGTCCCATAACCGCTTCGTCCGTTCCCCGATCGATGTAGCCAAGCACGTGAGAGGCAAATGCTTGATTCGGATAATAGCGTCTTGGTTCGGGGCGAAAATGAACCCCTTCTAACCCTAAGTCCTCGATTTCCTCTCTCTCTTCAAAACTAAGCTGGCGTGCACCTGCGCCTAGTTCAACTTGGAATTGATCGCTCGTCAGAAGTTCGGCCAAACGATCTTCCTCCATATCAATGTATGGCGCAAGGGTTTGCGCCGTCTCTGCCGGATCGTCAATTGCGCCTTCGTATCCCTCTTGTAAAACCGCGAAAGCCGTATAACTGGTCACTTCTTCCGCAATCGCATCTCCGTTGCTCGCATAAATGCTCCCACGTTCCCCTTCTAAGGGCTCATTGTTCGTCCAGCGTTCATTTGCAAGGGTTTCTAAATCCACGTCGTCGATTTCTTGGGAAACTTGCACAAACAAAAACCTTCCGCCCAATACAGTGATGATGATGGCTGCCAGCCCAAAAAGAAGGAATGCCCTGGAAATGATCGTTGTTCGCTTCAACAGTCCCACCACCCACGCATGAAATTTTTCCTGCAAAACCGATTTCGGTAACGAAAGGTTTTAAGGCTGGAGGACGGTGACATTATCTTCATTTAGCTCCATTCCATTTTCCTGGGCGATTTCCAAAATGCGCTCGGGATCACTAAGTTCCGAAACTTGGTGTTCAAGCCCTTCATTATACTGTTGCTGCTGGTTAATTTCACTTTGGAGTTGGGAGATATCCTGTTCTTGCCCATACATGCTTGCATAGTTTGAGACCATGAGCACTGCAGTAACGATAATCGCGATGGCTATTAAGGTTATTAAGTATTTTTCCCCCCGGGTGAATTTCTTTTCGACTCGATTCCGAACGGTTTGTACTTGTCTTTGCTCTTCCCTTACCTGTTGTTTTTGAGTTGCCTGGCTCATTTATGTCCTCCTCTCCCTAATTTTTTCAACAATACGCAACCGTGCCGATCTTGCCCGCCGATTTCTTGCAACCTCTTCATGTGAAGGTACAATTGGCTTTTTATTGATCCACTTCATCGGCGGTTTCATATGTTCGGGAATGACCGGGAGCCCGGATGGAAGTTCAGGTGTTTTGCAATACGTATTCAACGTCCGTTTTGCAATAGCGTCTTCCAAAGAATGGAAAGTGATAACGGCCATTCGCCCTTTTATTTCCAGTTTGGCGGCGAATGCGGATAGCGCATCTTCAAATGCTTGCAGTTCATCATTGACAGCGATTCGAAGTGCCTGGAACGTTCGTTTTGCCGGATGCCCGCCGCTTCTTCGCGCTGCCGCGGGGATTGCCTGCTTGATAAGCTCGGCTAATTGTTCCGTTGAGGTAATTTTGGTTTTCCCCCGTTCCGTTTCAATCGAACGGGCGATGGATTTTGCAAATTTTTCTTCCCCGTATCGGGAGATGACGTGCACGAGGGATTCGAACGGCCACGTATGGACGATTTCCTCGGCGGTGAGGTTCTGATGCCTGTCCATGCGCATATCGAGCGGCTCATCGCCGCGATAACTAAAGCCGCGTGTTTTATCATCCAGTTGCGGGGAAGAGACGCCAAGGTCAAACAATACACCATTCACACGGTCCACACCAAATGCATCCAGTTTGGCCGCTGCATCACGGAAGTTCCCTTGGGTGAATGTCACCTTTGCTTCTTCGGCAAAACGTTCGCGACCGGCTTCAATCGCTTCTTGGTCCGCATCAAATGCATACAGGTGACCGTGCGCATCTAATCGTTTCAGGATTTCCGCCGAATGGCCGCCCCGTCCGTACGTACAATCCACATAAGTGCCGGTTCCGGCGATGTTAAGCCCAGCAATCGCCTCCTGTAACAATACGGTTTCATGGCTGTATTGGCTGATAAAAATCCCCCCTTCACAAGTCCAGGTCTTCCAATGATTCCGCAATATCGTTAAAGGAGCTCTGAGATTCCGCAAAGTAGTCTTCCCAAATGGATTGATTCCAAATCTCTACACGTCGGGATACGCCAATCACGACACAATCCTTTTCCAATTTAGCATGCTGGCAAAGCGTAGAAGGGATATTGATCCTGCCTTGCTTGTCGAAACTGGCTTCAGCGGCGCCGGAAAAGAAAAAGCGTGTAAATGCGCGTGCGTCTTTTTTCGTAAAAGGCAACGTTTTTAATTTCTGTTCCAATTGCTCCCATTCTGTTCGCGGGTATACAAAGACACACTGGTCCATCCCTCTTGTGACCACAAACTGATCGCCCAACTCTTCTCGAAATTTTGAAGGAATGATCAGTCTGCCTTTTTCGTCGATGGTGTGGTTGTATTCTCCCATGAACATGGCGCGCCGTTCCCTTCCACTTAGTACCCCCAATTTACCACAAACCCCCACTTTACACCACGTTATTTTTTGGATTTTTTTGCGCTTCAATTGGAGGAACCCGCGGAACATGCGAAAAATGGCGATTTTTGCGGTGAAATTTTTTTATATTTTATGCTTCCTTTTCATGTGAATAAAAAAAGGATAGCCACGCAGTTTTTCGGGCTCATCCTTTCGTCGATTTATTTTTTAGTCATTAATGGCGAGAGAGATAGGGTTATTTCCGCATAGGGGGAGTTTGCACCCTAAATGGCAGTTACTAGGAGGGGAAATAGTAGAGGCGCGCACCCTTCGGCAAGAAAACTTCTTGTCGATGATATGCACGAACGTTCGGTTATATGGGTGGGGACACGTGTCTAGGGACGCCGACAACTGCCAAACAAAGCAAAGAGAAAAGCGAGCCTCGACAGAAAAAGTTCCCCACGGACGAATGAGAGGTGGGGAACGGTGGGTGGGAAAAAATAGATGGAATCATGAACGATGGTCACCGCTACGGAAAAACACTACGCTTTCCGTGTTTTTCCGTAGCTAGCTCGAGTTATCACCATAAATATTCACTGATATCAACTATAGATTTTAGCGAAGAGCCGTGGTGAGAAGTGGGGGATTTCTTTTTACAAATAGAAAAATTGGTGGCGGAACGTCTCTGATTTCACTTGATCAAACAAGGCCAGCACGCGTTCTTCCCCATATTCGTTAAGCATCTGCACGATATTCAACACGCGTTCTTGCGGTTGTTCATTTGGGTACAAGCGTTTTTCCAACTGTCGGACATTATCCACACGTGGCTTGATGCTCTCCAATTGCTTTTTCTCGATGCGCTGCTGCAAATCCTTGAGCACTTGCTGCATCCGCTCGTAATTTTTGTCTGCATATCTTTCTTCACTCGGCGCCAGCTCATATAATGCGTTGGCGAGCATTTGCTGGCCTTCGCCGGCAAGCGCGAGGCTTTTTTGAAACAATTTTTCCGTGTCCAACTGCCGGTTTTTTTCTTCCAAAGCATCGGCATACGTGGTCACGCCTTCATTTGCCACTTTGTACGCCGATAGATCCTCCGCAGCAATAGTCTTTTCGCTTTTGCGATCGACATACGTGTGGTGAGCGCGGGGGGCAACAGGCGGAACACGCCTCCCGAAATGATGGAAAAGCGGACCGACCATGGACCAGTAAGCGGCTTCTCCCGGACCGGCAACGAACGTTAATACCGGTAATAGCATTTCCTGGACGAGGGGGCGGGTATAAACATTTGCGCTAAACTTTTCCGGATGGTTTTTTGCTTCCCGCGACCAATCCGTCCGCGACATTTTATATTGGCCATTGTGAAGCGACAATTGCCCATCCGAATGGGCAATCAATTTTTCTCTCCGGCCATTCGCGCTATAAAATAAATGGGTATGATCTCGCGTCGCTTCGATGAATGCCGGGGATCCATTCACCTGCTCCACCTTTTCTTTCGCGGTGAAAAATGCTTCTCTTACTTGGTCATTTTTCTCGATCAACCGTGTCCAAGTGTCCGTCATCAGCTGCCGAAATCGGGATTGTTGCGGGTCAATGAGCACAAGCCCGTGTTTGCGGAATAGCCACAGCATCACTTCCGCAAAAAAATCGGAGACGGTCGCTGATTTTTTTGCAAAATGCGCCAGTTTATCATGCAGGCTTCTTGAGTAAGGCGTTTCCCGGTAGTTAAGAAAGACCGTATGTAACCACCGCTGGATAGCAGGCAGATCAATGGGCTGTTCCGAAACCGGGGCACCGGCATGCGTGTGCCCGTCATATTTAATTTTTGCTACATCCCCATCCTCGTTGTGAACGAAAATGTGATTGACTTCCTCCCAATCGTGGTCTTCACCGGCAATCCAAAAAATCGGAAGAACGGGAATCCCCAACCTCTTTTCATCTTCTTCCGCTTTTAATAGAACCGTCAACGCTTTGGAAATTGTATAAATCGGGCCCGTCAGCAAACCTGCCTGTTGCCCGCCGACGACAACAACACTTCGTTCATCTTGCAGTTTATCAATTTGTTCGAGTGCTTTTTCGTGGTGTTCATATTTTTGATGATAGTCGTACAGCGCTTTTCGCAACTGTTCACGTTTAAAGCTGTAATCCCGCAACTCACGACAGCGCCTTTCCTCCTCTCCAAAAGGAGGATAATCGTAAAACGCCCGAACGGTTGGGTCCCCTTCCGCATAAAGATGGGCCCACCCCTGAAGTTGCACGGGGAATGATTCTACCGTCATGTTTACCGACCTTTCTTCTTCTATTCCAAGAGATATAAAACGGTGTATGTATATTCAAATCTTAAAGGAGCCGAACCGAGCATAGCAAAAAAACGAAAACAGGGAAAGAAAGACACACTGTTTTCAAGAACTCTCTGGCAAGCTTAGGGTGATAGGTGGGTTTAGTGTAGCACATGAGCCATACGTTTGCTCATGATCTGCTCAAGTACGGATAAAAATCCCGTTTCACAGCAAAGTGATACGGGATTTTTTGCATGCGTTCGAAGTAGGCCGGGGCCTATGACTCTTTTTCCCCTTGCCATTCCCTTGCCTTATCGAGCATTGATAAAAACGATTTGTAATCGTCACGCAAACGCTCCAGTTCTTGTTGCAATTTTTCCTTGTCGGATGCTAGCGCCCGGCTTTTTTCTTGTTCTTTTGCAAGGGCTTCTTGTAATGATCCGCTGTGTTTTTCATCTTTTTCCATCTTTTTTAAATAAGTGATGACATCTTCCAAACGCAAGCTTTGCTCCGTTTCGACCGCCGATTCTCTCGGCGCCGGCGAGGACTCATCTGCCCGAGCCGTTTCTTTCTTTTCCGTAGTATTTTGTTTTTTCTTTTGCTGCTTTGCTATTTTCACGGCCTCATCGTACTTTTTCCGGATCGTCGCGTTCCAGCGGAACCCACATGCCGCCGATGTCCGCTCCAACTTTTTGCCCACTTCTTCAAAAGCTTGTAATTGGGTCCTCCCTTCACGAATGTTTTTGAGTACAATCTCCGCTAACATTAAGTCTTCCTCTTCACTCCATGCGTCCTGCCTCAATGCAGTCATTCCATTTCCCTCCAATACTTTTATTAAGTGGATAACGTCATAGAATTTGTTTGCGTTTTATCATTCATTATGTACGTTTATGCGCGATTCTATCCTTCTATGATTGCAATTTCAGTTGTTACGATAAAAAAATAGAGCGGCTTTCGTGCTAGACCTAAGATTTTGATCTAGCAGTTAGGGATGGTAAATATTGCAGGGGAGAGGAAGGTGCAGGGCACAATTTTAGGAGGAGATAAGTGTAGATCGTCCTATTTCAGGGGATTTGACCCATTATGGAAGCAGAAAATGGGAAATGACTAAACTAGAGTTGGCGCTCTTGACACATGTAAGCCGTTCTGATGCACGGCGGAGCCAGATCAAGTTCCATGGTGACCCCAATCCGGTTTCGTCGCTCGGTTCAGGCGCCATAAACCCTGTATGGCGACCGGAATTAGATACGCTTGGCGCGTTCGGGCTTCATGACGCTTCCATGGTGACCGAAAACCAGTTTCGGCACTCATTTCAGGCACCATGAGCCGTGTATGGCGACCGGAATTAGATACGCTTGGCTCGTTCGGGCTTCATGACGCTTCCATGGCGACCGAAAACCAGTTTCGGCACTCATTTCAGGCGCCATGAGCCGTGTATGGCGATCGGAATCTGATAAGCTTGGCGCGTTCGGGCTTCATGACGCTTCCATGGCGACCGAAAACCAGTTTCGGCACTCATTTCAGGCGCCATGAGCCGTGTATGGCGACCAGAATCTGATAAGCTTGGCGCGTTCGGGCTTCATGACGCTTTCATGGCGACCGAAAACCAGTTTCGGCACTCATTTCAGGCGCCATGAGCCGTGTATAGCGATCGGAATCTGATAAGCTTGGCGCGTTCGGGCTTCATGACGCTTCCATGGCGACCGAAAACCAGTTTCGGCACTCATTTCAGGCGCCATGAGCCGTGTATGGCGATCGGAATCTGATAAGCTTGGCGCGTTCGGGCTTCATGACGCTTCCATGGCGACGGACGCCCTTCTTTTACCACATCCGGGCCTTACCTACAAAAAAAATCCTGCCTTTCTCAGACAAGATCATTTTTCTTTGCGGCTATAAAAAACCCCGTTGCGTAACAAGGGGTTCGGTCACTTTAATCTCTCGGTTCGGTCACTTCTTCACCTTTGTACGTTCCGCATGATTTGCATACGCGGTGGGAACGTTTCAATTCCCCGCATTCAGGGCATTTCACCATGCCGGGAACATTCAGTTTGAAGTGCGTTCTCCGTTGTCTTTTTACCGTTTTTGATGTACGTCTTTTTGGTACAGCCATTGCTTGCCACCTCCTTAAAACGATTAATCCTCATCTTTAAAGAATTTAGCCAAATCTACCAAGCGGGGGTCAACGTTGTCTTTTGCACCCGAATCGTCATTTTCATCATTGCTTACAACGTTCCAATCGGTACCGGACTGCGGAGCCGGTCCCTCTTTTTTCTCAGTGTTTATCACTCGCATGGGAATGGCCAACAAAATATGTTCTTTGATGTATGGAAGCAGATCCACATACCCGTTCTCTGGCGTATGCACCGTTTCATCGTCTTCCGGGGCTCTAGGCCATCGAGTCGGAAACTTTCTTCCATTTTGATATCAAAAGGAACTTCTGTTTCGGCCAATGTGTTGGAATCCGGCAAGGTCATCGTTCCCCGAACAGCTATAAGAAAATGAGCGTGTTCGTTTTCAACCTCAACATGTCCGGTGACATGTGCATTTGATATGGCTATTAATTCTTTATCCCGGTCTGTAAGTTCACTTACATCCACGTGACGGTCAATATCAATGCCGTTTGCACTGTTTGCCAATAGCTGTTGAATCGTCCAGCGCAATTTGCCTCACCTCAAGACAACAAAAATAATTATAGCGGTCCTATTCATGATTTGTCAACATAATTTCTTTACATTATACTGGGACATACTGAACACTTGACACACTAAACGTTAGTTTAACATATGACATCTTTAATAGCGAAAAAACGCTGAAAGGAGAGCAGCAGGCGGTTAAACGTTCTGTACATAACTTTATGAAATCCATTGGTCTTATTGTTGAATATAATCCCCTGCATAACGGACATGCTTATCATCTACAAGCTTCAAAAGAAGCTTCCGGCGCCGACGTCGTCATCTGCGTCATGAGCGGCTACTTTTTACAGCGCGGCGAACCCGCGAGTTTCCCGCGCCGCACCCGAACGGAGATGGCCCTGGCGGCGGGGGCGGATCTCGTGGTTGAGCTCCCCTATGCCTACTCAACCCAACACGCCCATTGGTTTGCCAGAGGCGCCGTCTCCATTCTCAACGATTTATTTACCGATGAATTCTATTTCGGCAGTGAAGCAGGGTCTATTCAAGATTTCCATGAATTGGACACCTTTATGCAAAATAACGACGATCCGCTGCAAAAAAATGTACGTAATCACTTGGCAAGCGGTGTTTCTTTTCCGGCTGCGCAGGCCAAGGCCTTTCACGACGCAGACCTGCCCGGGTACCTGCCTGATTTATCGAAACCAAATAATATTCTCGGGTATCATTACGTCAAAACCGCCCGTCAACTGGGCGCAAATATCGTCGCCAAGACAATCCCCCGCATCCGCGCGCAATACCATGACGAGGCTTTGACCGAGGGGCAATCGATCGCGAGCGCGACCGCGATTCGCAAAATCCTCTCCGAACATGCAGACGTAAGCTTAATTTATCCTTACGTGCCGCCGCAGGTTTATAAAATGATTGAACATTTTTACGAAAAGGGACAACCCATGCATAAGTGGGACGACTATTATCCTTACTTACAATTGTTACTTGGCACACGTCCCGCCGATGCCCTCGCGCAAATATATGAAGCGGAGGAAGGGCTTGAGAACCGTTTTATTAAAACCGCTTTAAATCAACCAACCTTCCAGAACTTCATGCACGAGGTGAAAACAAAACGGTACACGTGGACGCGCCTCCAGCGTTTGGCTGTACACATGCTTACCGGCACGACTAAAACCGATATGGACAAAGCGTTCGGGGAGGCCGCGCGGCCCCGTTCCGTTCGCATCCTCGGTTTCAATGAAACAGGACGAAAATATTTAAACGCTGTTAAAAAACGTACCCCATTATCGTTATATCACCGGCCGCCGAAGGGGAAAAACGCCCAACAAATATTGGACGAACGAGCGGCACGGACGTATTACGCCATTTTTGGCGGGGAAAAGCGAGTGGAAAAATGGAGAGACGACTATACCCAACGCCCGGTGTATCGGGAGGAGGAAAACTAAACGGAAAACATTTTGGCTTCCCATACGACGTCCGTCTCTTGACTTAAACGTCGTTCTCCAAATAATCCACAGCGTCCTGAAGCTCTAGTACCGGAACGATCGTCATTGGCGTGTCAATATCTTCGGCAGCTTCCACTGCCATTTCATAATCGGATGTATCGCCTAAGTCGGTATCTTGCGGGGCAAAAAATACATCAATGTCTGCATTATCCGCTGCAACCACTTTTTGGCCGACGCCTCCGATACGCCCGACATTCCCTTCCTCATCAATGGAACCGGTGCCGGCAATGTCTAGTCCATACGTTAAATCTTCTTCGGTAAGCTGATTATAGATTTCAAGGGAAAACATTAATCCGGCCGAAGGACCGCCGATATCACCGGTTTCAACGTTTACCTCGGGGTCAAACTCACGTTGATTAACAGGAAACTCAATCCCGAGTCCAACCGTCGGCTCATCTGCATGATGCATCGCCTCCGGAAACTCGACCATCTCAACATCCAACTCCAACGCATTACCTTCCCGATTAACGCTCAGCTGCGCAAATTGTTCCGCTTCTTTTTCCTCAAGCGACTCATTTAATTCGGTTATGTTACCGATATTTTCTCCATCGACGGCAGTAATGATGTCCCCTGATTCCAACACCTCTTTAGCGCCCATGCCGTCCACAAACTGTGTGACGAGAATCCCGTTTTCATGCACTTCAGCCCCGGCTGCTTCATAAGCCGCGACTTGGGCCGCGTCCTGGGATTGGTGCATCGCTTGCAATTGCCGGTTATGATAGTCGTCATCCGTTTCCCCTTCCATGCGAACCGCCTCTTCAGGTGTCAACACGCGGTAAGGACTTAAAAATGACCATGCGTAGAGAATAAGGTTGGCTTGGCTTTGCCGAATCGTCGTTAAGTAAAATTCCCCTTCTTCCCCAATCCCATCTTCAACCGTAATGAATTCATTCAAACCGACGGCATCCCCGGGTTGAGAATAATAATAAGGCATCGGTATTTGATAGACAAACAACAAAACGATGATAAGCCCTACAATCAACCATGTTCTCGAAAATCTTCGCTCTTTTCTTTCCTCACTCACGACCTTTTCCCCTTCCATGCCTCAATCTTTTCCCGTATGTGCGGCATATGGCGCAATGCTTCTTCCCGTCCTTGTTGAATGAGCGATTCCGTATCGTCGAATACAACCGCATTCGTTGCTTGCACGATTGGTTTCATAAGAATATCCGCTTCAATTTTTTTGGCTTTGACGAGCTCCCGAGCCATAATTTCCATACTTTGGATAATGACATCATAGATGGACGACGTTGATGGCGCTTCGGGAAAATAAGAAACATCGACCGCGACAACGAGATCGGCCCCCATGTCTGTCACGACATTTGCCGGAACGCGATCGATGACGCCTCCGTCAACGAGCAGATGATCGCCGGACCGGACCGGGACGAAGATGCCGGGGATGGAGATGCTCGCCCGCAAGGCTTTTGCGATGGATCCGTCCGTAAAAAGAAACCTTTCCCCGCTGTTCAGATCGGTCGCAACCACGCTAACCGGTATATCCAGATTATCCAGCACTTCCCCTTTTGTCAGCATTAAAAATAATTCTTCCAAGCGTTTTCCGCTCACGAGCCCCATCTTGGGAACGGTGAAATCAATATAATATTTTCTCCGAAACAGACTGGCCAGCTGTTTTAAATCATTAGCGGATCGCCCGAGGGCCGTCAACGCCCCAATGACCGCTCCCATACTGCTTCCCGCGATAACATCAATGGGGATGCCTTCTTCCTCAAATACTTCCAGCACTCCGATATGCGCGAATCCGCGAGCGCCTCCCGAACCGAGCGCAAGGCCAACGGACGGTCGTTCGTTCAAAATGGTCTCCTCCTTGCAGCAGGGCGTTTGCTTGTGGCTCCATACTTATTTGGTCTAATTTGAAACGTTCCCTCGTATTTTAGTAATGAAGAACCTGTCCCATCACCCGGAAGGAGAAAAAAGATGACACGTTCCCAATGGCAGTCACTATTTCTGGGCACAAGCGCAGCTATTCTTGCAGCTTCTCTTATGATCTTTCCGCAAGCGTCGTTTGATGCATCCTTGCGAGGCCTTTCCATCTGGTGGGACGTCGTCTTCCCCTCCTTGCTTCCTTTTTTTATTATATCAGAATTGCTGATTGCATTTGGAGTCGTAAGCTTTCTTGGTGCATTCATGGAACCTTTTATGCGCCCGTTATTTAAAGTCCCGGGAACCGGGGGGTTCGTGTGGGCTATGGGCATCGCGAGCGGCAACCCGGCGGGTGCGAAATTGACCGCCCGATTGTGGAAGGAAAAACGCATTACAACGATGGAAGGCGAGCGGCTCGTTTCCTTTACAACCGCTTCAAATCCGTTATTTTTATTCGGAGCCATTGCCGTCGGTTTTTTTCATGATCCCGCCCTCGGCATTCTGCTCGCATTTGCCCATTATGGGGCTAACGTTTTCGTCGGCATCATCATGCGATTCCATGGAAAGGAAGATGCTGCTTCCCGATCGAAAAAAAAGCTCGCTCTCCCTTCCGTGAAAGCGGCTTTTCAATTGCTTCATGAAGAACGGTTGCGCGACGATCGGCCGATCGGAAAAAAATTAGGCGACGCGGTGCAATCTTCTGTGCAAACGCTACTCATGATCGGCGGCTTTATTATCTTGTTCTCGGTGATCAATGAAATTTTGTCGCTTCTTAACGTGACTGCTGTCCTTGCCATGTTCGCCGGTATGTTCCTGGCAGTCTTCCAGTTTTCGTCCGAACTTAGCGTACCGATTGTATCCGGTTTATTTGAAATGACGCTCGGCAGCCAACTGGCGAGCCTTACCGATGCAACGCTGAAACAAAAGGTGATCATTACAAGTTTCATGCTTGCATTTGCCGGATTTTCCGCACAGGCACAAGCGGGAAGTTTGTTGGCAGAAACCGAGATAAGGTTTCGTCCTTTTTTCATCGCCCGTTGCATGCAAGGGGTTATTGCTGCCTGTCTCACATACCTATGTTGGGATGCATTATATCAGCCCGAAGGCATTGCCGTTTTCACTGCGTGGGATCATACAGTAGCTATCAAGGGCATATGGGATATGTTTCTTCTAGGCTCCCCTTATTTTACGCTCGGAATGCTATTGATTTCTATTTATATTTTTCATAAACGGAGAATGAAGACATCGGTTTAGGTCACGTTATACCGCCGTTTTAGTGCATCTTCGACGTGCGGAGGCACAAGCCCGTTTACATCGCCTTTATTTTTCGCCACTTCTTTAACAATGCTTGAACTTAAGTACGAATACTGGTTGTTCGTCATCATAAAAAAAGTTTCAATTTCCTTGTCCATCTTTCGGTTAATGGACGTCGATTGCATTTCATATTCAAAGTCGGTGACTGCCCGCAGTCCGCGGACGATGACGTTTGCGTTTTTCGACCGCACATAATTAACCAAAAGCCCGTCAAATGAATCCACCTCCACGTTCGAAAAATCCCGAAACGAATCTTGCAACAATTCCACCCGTTCTTCAATATTAAAGAGCGGGGTTTTGTTTCGATTGATCAGTACGGCAACAATCACTTTATCAAATATTCTCGTGCTGCGTTCAATAATGTCCAAATGCCCGTTTGTCACCGGATCAAAACTGCCCGGCGCTACAGCTGTCGTTGTCATTCTTGTTCGTTCCTTTCCTGATTTTTATAGGTGAAAATACTGATTTGCGTGTCTCCGAATATTTTCGTCCGGGACTTGGAAAAATGACCGAGTTCATGAACAAGTTTTAAAGAGGACGAATGTTCAGCAACAATAACCGTTTCGGGAATGCAAATCCCAAACTCTTGAATATGTGAAATATCCTTTTCAAGCTGTTGCTCGTTATAAGGCGGATCCAATAGAATCAGGGAACATTTTCTCTTTTCACGCATGAGTTGCTTTGCCATTTGCATAGCTGCCTGCTTGTAGATGTGTGCCCGCTTTTCAAAATGGCATTTTTTTGCATTTCCCCGAATGACCTTGATGGCAGCACCGGATTTATCGGCAAAATACATCTCTTCGATCCCGCGGCTGAGCGCTTCCATCCCCAACGCCCCGCTCCCTGCGTATAAGTCAACGCCCGTCCCTCCTTGAAAATAAGGACCGATCATTTGAAACAGCGCTTCTTTTACACGATCGGATGTTGGGCGGGTTTTTGCGCCCGGGACAGCTTTGAGCCGTGTTCCTTTTCTGCTCCCTGCAATGATACGCATCGCTTCGCCGCCTTTCCTTTTGGCAGCTAAGAAAGTATAAATCAACTTTCTTAGCTGCATAAGTTGGGCTAAGGCTTTCGCGCCACAAAAGCTTTGTCGAAAAGCCAAGTTTTCTAACACTATCGAAGGTATAAACTTTTCGGTTGATAGTATAAGAAAGACTTTGACTTTCGCCATTCCTGGCGATAAGTCAAGTTTTTCTAACGTTTCCATCCTATCATATCCGAAGGGCAAGTGTCAGAGACAATACACGTTTTTCCAAAGGCTATCTCGGAAACTTCGTATATTTCTTCTATTTTCTCCGGTGTCCGTGTATATTTCCCATCGGCCCAGGCTAGACTATTGGATAGCAACATGATCCCATGTTGTTAGATAACCGCGGAGAACGCTTACATTTCCCCATAAGCGCTTCCTCCGGTTTCTCCTCTCCCATTGCCTGTAGTGTTTACAACAGGCGCCGCGTACCGGAATGGTACGCGGTTTTTTATTAGCAATAGCAAAGCCCGGCGCGAAATCAATCGCCGGGCCTGTGGTTCTCACCTCTCACTTCTCACCTCTAGCTTATACATGAACATTGTCAGCCCTCGTTTGAGAGGGCTTCGATGCGCTTGGCTCTTTCTTGAAGTCCATATTCAATTGCGACCGTTTCGACCACTCTACCCCGGTTACAAACGAAAGGCGCTCGATACGCTCACTTAGATGCTCTGCTTCTTTTTCATCGCAATAAAGAATCGCGTATTTCATTTTTTTGGAGACATATTGCACATGCCCATAAGTTCGAAGTTGGCGTACATTTTTTGCGGATCGAAACCAAACGGCCAACCCTTGGCGTTGCTCAAACATAGATCCTCTCTCCTTGGATCAAAATAAATCATGCTACCGTAGTGTATCACGAGGATATAAAATGGACAATGCAGGGGAATAGGATGACAGAGGCACCTCGGACTCATGACAGCGGCATGGCAACCGGAATCTGATTGACTCGGCGCGTTCGGTCTTCATGACGATGCCATGGCGACCCAATTTCGGTTCCCGCGATCATTTCGGGTGCCATGAGCCCTGTATGACGACCGAATTCTGATTGACTCGGCACTTTCGGGTTTCATGACGTTGCCATGGCGACCCAATTTCGGTTCCCGCGATCATTTCGGGTGCCATGAAGCTTAGCATGGTGACCGGAATACGATTGCCCCGTCACGTTCGGGCTTCATGACGAAAACATCCGTGATCTGTTTCCGGCTTCCGTTATCGACGGACAAATAACCCCTTGCAATCAGTCGAGGAACATGATATATTAACAACAATTTCATAGATACAACTAACTTGATACTTTGGCCTACAACATACCGACATATACGAATAAGCGCCGAAAGGAAATAGTAAAGGATCGTCATGCATCAGAGAGCGAATGGCTTGCTGAAACATTCGCGCCACTGACGCCTTGAACCCATCCCGGAGCTGCCAGGGAAAGACCTTAACCTGGCCGTTATGCTTTGCGATATAAGCGTTGAGTGGAAATTCTTATCAGGGATTTCAACGAAGGTGGTACCGCGGAACCTCTTTTCCGTCCTTTTCCGAAGGGCGAAAAGAGGTTTTTTTAATTTCCGGGAGGGTATAGAAATTGGAACGAAAACGAATGGTCGTCAAGATCGGGAGCAGTTCCCTCGCCAATCGTGAAGGCGGGATCGCCATCGACCGGCTCGAGCGGTTTTCCCAAGCGATTGCCCACCTTCATAATCAAGGCCATGAACTTATTTTGATCACATCGGGAGCGATAGCTGCCGGTTTTCAACACGTCGGTTACGCCACTAGGCCGGTAACGACGGAAAAAAAACAAGCAGCGGCCGCCGTCGGGCAAGGATTGCTCATGGAAGCCTATCAACATGCATTCATGAAAGAAGGCGTTAAAGTCGGGCAACTCTTGCTGACTCGGGAAAGTTTTCTGCAAGAGCATCAATACAACAACGCTTACGCGACATTACAGGAATTGCTCAAGCGTCGCATTTTGCCGATTATTAATGAGAACGACTCCATTGCAGTGGATGAATTGACGTTCGGCGATAATGATTGGCTGGCCAGTTTGGTGTCCGGACTGATCAAGGCCGATGCACTCGCGTTACTCACGGATGTCAACGGCGTATATGACCGGCATCCCCAGCATCCGAATGCCCATAAAAAAGAAAGCATTGACGTGATCACGGCAGAAATGCTAATGCAAGCGGACAGTCACCGTTCCACGTTAGGGAGCGGAGGCATGCGTTCCAAACTGGAAGCGGCACGCAACGCGCAAACGTTTGGCATTCAAACGTTCATCGGGAAAGGCGATGAGCCGCGAGGATTGCAGGCCATCATGGATGGAAACGGCGACGGCACCTATGTATACGCGAAGCCTAACCATCTATGGCCAAAAGAAAAACAGTGGGTCGGCATCTATTCGCCCGTGGAAGGCGAGCTTGTCATTGACGAAGGGGCCAAGAATGCCCTGCTGTACGGTGGGAAAAGTTTGCTTTCCGTTGGCGTTCGCGACGTAAAAGGAAGCTTTTCAAAAGGAGCCGTTGTTGCCGTCTTTGACGAGGAACATGAATCGGTCGGCAAAGGACGCGCCACGATAGCTGCCGACGACATGCGCACATGCCTTTACAAACAGCCGGCTGTCACTTATATCCACCGGGACCATTGGGTAAGTACTTCAAAAGGGAGTGTTTTTAGTGACTGAATGTAAACAACAGGCGCTGGACGCCAAAACCGCAAGCCAGTCATTAGGATTGTGTAAAACAACAGAAAAAAACGAAGCATTGCAAGCGATGGCGCGCGAAGTGTTGAACAGGGAACAGGACATCCTCGCCGCCAATGACAAAGACGTTGCGGCCGGAAAACAGAATGGACTGTCCGACTATTTGCTCGATCGTTTACGGCTAAGCCCTGAACGTTTGCAGTCGATGAGTAATGGACTGCATGCACTCGTTGACCTGCCGGATCCGGTAGCGGTTGAACCGGAAACATGGACACGGCAAGACGGGCTCGTCATTGAAAACCGAAGGGTTCCTCTCGGGGTGATCGCCATGATTTATGAAGCAAGGCCCAATGTCACCGTCGATGCTGCCGGGCTTTGCTTAAAGGCCGGAAATGCTGTCCTTTTAAGGGGCAGCTCTTCGGCGGTTCATTCAAACATGGCACTTGTGGACGCCATGAAAGCCGGATTAAAGGCGTGCGGGTTGCCGGAAACATCAGTGCAGCTCATTAACCCCGAAAATCGCGATACGGTCCGGGAATTGGGACAAATGCGCGGCCTTGTCGACGTCATCATCCCGCGCGGAGGCGCCGGACTTATTCAGACGGTGCTCGAACAGTCTAGTGTTCCGGTTATTGAAACGGGCGTCGGCAACTGCCATGTGTATATCGAAGCTTCCGCCAAAAAAGACATGGCCATCTCCATTGCCGTAGATGCAAAAACCGATCGGCCATCGGTTTGCAACGCCGCGGAAACCATTCTCGTCGATGAACAATGGGCTAATGCCAATGGGAGAGCGCTCATTGAGGCTTTGCTCGCCAAAGGGGTCACCATCAGAGGCGATGAAAATATCCGACGCTTGCATGATGACGTGAAACCAGCCGACGACGAGGATTGGGCGACCGAGTACCTCGCGCCGATCGTTGCCCTCGGCACCGTTCCGGATACAGATGCGGCAATTGCTCACGTTCAACAATTCGGCACGACCCACTCCGAAGCGATCGTCACCGAAAATGTAGAAAAGGCTCGTGCGTTTCAAAATCAGATCGATGCGTCCGGCGTTTACCATAATGCTTCCACCCGCTTTACCGATGGTGCGGAATTTGGATTCGGCGCGGAGATCGGCATCAGCACACAAAAACTGCACGCACGCGGTCCTTTGGGACTGGGCGCACTAACGACCAACAAATACGTCGTCTCGGGAGACGGACATGTGAAAGGGGGCACGGTGCAATGACGCTGGCCGATCAAACGATCACCTTTATCGGTGCCGGAGCAATGACCGAAGCAATCGTCTCGGGACTGCTTGCGAACAACCGCGTAAATAACGAACAAATCACTGTCACGAATAAAAACAACGGTGAACGGCTCGCGGAATTACAGAACACCTATCACATTCAAACGACGACGGACAAACAACAAGCCGCAGAACAAAGTGATGTCCTGATCCTCGCGATGAAGCCGAAAGACGTGGACGCCGCACTCGAACGTCTGCAACCGTCTATTCGTGCAGATCACGTTATTTTCTCCGTGTTGGCAGGAACTACAACGGGCTATATTTCTTCACTCATTGAAGCCGATTGCCCGGTGGTACGGATTATGCCGAACACGTCGGCAAAAGTCGGCGCTTCCGCGAGCGCCATAAGCGGTGGCCGATTTGCCGGTGCCAAAGATGTTGACCTGGCCGCGTCCCTCTTTTCTTCTATCGGCTCGATTACAATCGTCCCCGAAGAAAAAATGGATAGTGTCACCGGCATATCCGGGAGCGGTCCGGCTTATTTTTACTACCTGCTTGAAGGATTGCAAACGGCCGCGGTTGAGTCAGGGTTAACGGAAGAGGACGCGAAGGCGTTGCTGATCCAAACGATGCAGGGCGCTGCCAAGCGTTGGGGGCAAACGTCTAAATCGCTCCAATCGCTGTACGAAGAAGTGATGAGCCCCGGCGGGACGACCGAAGCTGCCTTCTCGGTCCTTTGGGAACATGAAGTGCAAGAACATGTGACAGCGGGCGCAAAGGCTGCCATCGAACAGTCCGAGAAGCTTGGAAAAGTGAAAAAGCACGTGTGACAGAACTCCTCCGGGGGTTCTTTTTTAATGAAAGTCCGGAAAAATAAAGCCGTACGCGCGGCTTTATTTTTCCGGACTTCATGACTCGTTCTTGGCGACTAAAATCGGCACGGGAACATCGTTCCGGGCTTCATGACTCGTTCTTGGCTACCGAAATCGGCGCGGGCATACCGTTTCGGACTTCATGAGCCGTTCTTGGCTACCGAAATCGTCACGGGCATACCGTTTCGGACTTCATGAGCCGTTCTTGGCTACCGAAATCGTCACAGGCTCATCGTTTCGGGCTTCATGACTCGTTCTTGGCGACTGAAACCCTCGCGGGAACTTCGTTTCGGGCTTCATGACTCGTTCTTGGCGACTGAAATCGTCGCGGCAACTTCGTTTCGGGCTCCATAACCCGTTCTTGGTTACCGAAATCGTCACGGGCATACCGTTTCGGGCTCCATAACCCGTTCTTGGCGACCGAAATCGCCGGGCTAATCCAATTTCAGGCTTCATGAACCACTTCACCTCTTTGGGGTAGCTTTCCGCGGGTTTTGGACCACTTTTATTATGTCCATGACGAAAAACTTGTTATAATGGCAAGGGTTGCAGTATCATGTTGGAGGTCAAACGGAAAAATGAACGAAGAAGACAAGCCAAAGTGGCGCAGACGTATTGCTTTTCTTACCGAACATCGCTATTTTACGATCGTTATTATGGCGTTGATTTTTATCAATGCTGTTGTAGTCGGGATGGAAACCTATCCGGAACTTTATGCCCGTTATCCGGGATGGTTTTGGTTTGCCGACCGTTTGTTGCTATGGCTTTTCACCATTGAAATAGTTTTGCGCATGATCGCGGCCAAACCTTTTTATCATTTTTTCCGCAGCGGCTGGAACTGGTTTGATTTTTTAATCATCGCCACCGGTCACCTATTTGCAGGTGCTCATTTCGTCACTGTATTACGGGTACTGAGGGTGCTACGGGTCCTACGGGCGGTCACGGTCATTCCTTCGTTGCGACGGCTCGTCGATGCGCTTTTACGTACAATTCCTTCATTGTTTAATATTCTTTTTTTGATGGGGCTCGTTTTTTACATATTCGCAGTCATCGGTACGATGCTGTTCGCATCCGTTTCCCCCGAATACTTCGGAAATTTACAGCGATCCGTTTTGACCTTGTTTCAGATCGTGACGCTTGATAATTGGACGGAATCCGTCATGCGTCCGATCATGGATATAGAGCCGTTAAGTTGGATTTATTTTGTTTCGTTTGTCCTCGTCGGTACATTTATCATCTTTAATCTATTCATCGGTGTCATTGTCAATAATGTGGAACGCGCCAATGACGAAGAAGCGCCTCCTGTCAAAAAACAGGATGTGGAAGCGTTGCAAGCAGAAATTAGGGAACTTAAAAAAATAATGGAAAAACGAGAATAAATAATGCGGCGCGGTAACTCTAATGAGAGTCGCCGCGCCGCAGTTTTTTTCAATCATGCAATTGTGTTGCATAAAACTCATCATAAATCGCTTTGATCGCTTCGTCCCCGACGCGATCTTTCACAGCAAACGCGAGGGAGACTTCGGAAGGGCCCTGGTTGATCATTTCGATGTTAATGCCGGCTTCCGCAAGCGCCTTCGATCCCCGGGCCGCGATTCCGACTGTTTCTTTCATTCCCTCGCCGACGAGCATAAGCATGGTAAACCCGTGTTCAATATACGCGTCGTCCACATCCATTTCATTCTGGATGCGTGTGAGCAGCCGGTTTTCACTGTCCAAAGAGAACTCTGAAGTGCGTAATACGACAGATGTGTCGTCGATCCCTGAGGGCAAATGTTCATAGGAAATGCCTTCATCTTCTATCATTTCCAACAAGCGGCGCCCAAAACCTACTTCCCGGTTCATTAAATACTTGCGAACGTAAATAATGCTAAATCCTTTGTCGGCGGCAATGCCGGTGATCGGATACTTATCGTGGGTCTCTGATTTCTCTGCTGTAATTAATGTCCCTTTCCCTTCCGGATTATTCGTATTCTTTACATTGACAGGGATTTTGTGCCTAAAGGCCGGAACCAAGGCCACATCATGAAAAACCGCGAAGCCGGAATATGAAAGTTCCCGCATCTCCCGGTACGTCATATGATGAATTTCCGATGGGCGATCAATCACTTTTGGATTCGCGACGCAAACCGAATCGACGTCCGTGAAGTTTTCGTACATTTCCGCGTTCACTCCTGCAGCCACGATCGCGCCGGTAATGTCCGATCCGCCACGGGGGAATGTGACCAACTGTCCGTTTTCTTTATAGCCAAAAAACCCCGGGAAGACAAGAATTTCGTCCCTATCTTTTAATTTCGCAAGCGACTCGTAAGCGGCATCCAATACTTGGGCATTTCCTGCTTCCCCGTTAACGAGCAGACCTGCTTCACGAGGGTTCATGTAACTGGCGGCCATTCCGATATGATTAAAATACGCAGCGATAAGTTTCGCATTATTATCTTCTCCCGCCGCTTTCATTTGGTCCATAAAAATACCTTCGTCTTCCGTGCTAAAAGCGGCGCGCGCCTGCATATCGTCTTGAATGCTTTCCGTGATCGTTTTTTCAACGCCGAGCTCTTGTGCAATCGTGCGATAGCGATCGACGACTTGTTCAAGGACGTCTCCAACCGGTTCGCCCTTCAATCGTTTTTCTCCCAAATCAATCAACAAATCCGTCACTTTTACATCGTCGTCGCTTCGTTTTCCCGGTGCGGAAACGATCACAATCCTGCGCGCAGCGTCGGCCGCGATAATGTTTTTCAATTGTTCAATTTGATTTCCGCTTGCTACTGACGTGCCACCAAACTTGGAGACTTTCATAGACAGTTAAAACGCTCCCTTATCTTGTTTTCTATTAAAAATATAATTGCTTGTTTATGCGTTTTCCAACATATCCTCTTCCGACCACTTCTGGTCGGCGATTCCGACCGTTTGCAGCATCGCCATAAATAATGGGACATCGGCATCCTGATAATAGTCAACCGAACAACCCGACTCCGGTTCATAATCGAGGGAAAGCGCGTGCCCATAATTCGTTTCTTGCAAATAGTTTGTGACTTCTGCCTCATCGATACAGAGCGGCGAGACATACTCTTGCGTGGAATGGTCAAGGATTGTTCTTGTATCCGATGGCGCCCCGACATCGACAGGAATGACAAAACCGCCGACGAGCAACACGACGAATGTAAGAAGCAGTCCGGTGATGAGCTTCCGATCTTTCTTTTTCATACTGAAGTCCTTTCTAGTCCGACCACTCTAATTGGCTGGTTACACGTTATCATTATACGTGGATTTATGCGCACGGTCCAGGGGGTGATTAAAGTTGTTTGCTTGACAAAAATGCCATTCAATTCTACGATAAAGATGAAAAAGTATGGGAATTAAAGAAAAAAAGAGTAACAGATCAACGCTGTAATCAATCTTCCCATTTTGTGGAAGGTTCATTTTATGGGGGCAGGGAGACGATGACGATCGATCGTTTAAAACAGAGCCAATTAATGAGCAAAGAAATCAGTGATTTGATTATTTCCCACGAAAAAGTTGCCCATGTGCAGCTTCAAAACCCGCTCGATCATGCCCTCTTAATTTTAATTAAATCCGGTTACACGGCCATTCCGGTCCTCGACAACGATTTCCGGGTGCGAGGGCAAATCAGCAAAAACGAAATTCTCGACTCTATCCTCGGCCTTGAACGTCTGGAAATCGAACGGCTTCACGACATTACCGTCGAAACGGTCATGAAGAAAAAAATCCCCCGCTTAAAAACGGACACGACATTTTCTAAAGCGTTGACAACTTCCATCAACCATCCTTTTATCTGTATCGAAGACGAAGAGGCATCTTTTGTCGGAATTTTGACAAGAAGTTCGATTCTCGCGTTGGTCAACCGTTATTTTCAACAATCAACATGAAAACCCGCCTACACGAGTAAGCGGGTTTTCCCATGGGCAGGCAAAACTTTATTACCTGCACCAGCCGATTTTGGCCCAATAAAGGAAGAAAAATGGTTCCCGATGGGTCGATACCCCTCTTTTCGTCCCATTTCAGGCAGAAAAGTGACTGCCAATGGTACAATAAACTCGGTTTTGCCCCACTTTAGGAAGGAAAACGACTTCCATTGGGGCGATAACCCTGATTTCGTCCCTTAAATTAAGATGGGGTCTGCCCTGCCCGATATCGTTTCATATCAAACCACTCTTTTTAAATCATGATTCATAGATATCCGGCCTGTATCCGGTGACCGCTCTCCACATTATTTCCCCGCCACTAGGCTTTCACCATAAAGGCTTGGCGAAAAGCCTAGTTTTCTAATCAGCAACTGCAACTTCCCCCACTTCCGCAACCACCGCTGCAAGAAGAGTTATCAAAATATGGATTGCTGGAAGGGACTTTAATATTCGGGGAAACGGATGTAGCCAATACCTCGCTGATTTCCGTCAGTAACTTCTCCAAGTCACGTTCAGCTTTTTTATACGCACTCACGCTTTCATGGAGGTCCATTTCTCGCTTTGCGATGCGCAAAGCCTTTGTTACCTCGCTATAATCCGGATGATATTTGCCAAAGCGCTGTACTTCGTCAAATTTAACTTTATGATGATTGAAGTCTTTGATCAGCCTTCTCGCTTCTTCATCTTCCAGCATGTCACGGCGCGCTTCAAAATAAGATTGGTATATATCAGAAGAGCGGATCATCCCTGATAATTCTTCGGATGCATCCAAAAGCTCGATTGGGGTTGACACTACAGTTTGCAACGCTAACACCTCCACATTGCCATTGTAACAGATTTATGCTTCTTTTGTTTACTCGGAGATCGAAACTGAAAACGTTTCTTTTAATCCGAGCGCGCGGCCATTTTCATCGTACGCTTCCAATTCAATGGCATGATCGCCAGGCTCAAGCCCTTTAATGATAAACGCAGCTTGATGGATATCTTTTTCATAATCGTCGTTTATCCTTAGCTTTAAATACCCCTGTGTATCTTTAGATTGGTGTTGATTCGCGTAAAAACTAAACGCCGGAATATAACTTTCCACATACACGTTTCCGTCGTTTATGACATGCTTCACATCAAAGGTTTTTTCGGTGTCCTGTTGGTCTTCTGCTTGCATCACCGGTATCGGTTCAATTTCCAATTCATCACCGGCAAAAGCCGGCTCGATCGCTACATTTACCACCATCAACATCGTCGCGATTCCTATTATTGCCTTACCCAACGCTAAAACCTCCTTTCGCCTAGTATGCAAAAAGGAGGTTCTTATTATCCGATTATCGTTTTAACAGGTTAAGCAACTGAATCGTCATCCCTAAGCCCTGGTTCATTCGGGACACACGCTGCGGCCAAGTCCGGCCATTAAAAAAACGCGCTTCTTTTTCCATTTCTTCCAAACGTTCAGGGCGTCGGGCCAATACCCGATACCAATAAGGCTCTGCACGCAAATACCTCTTCAGATCCGGCCTTTCTGAAAAATACTGCATTAAATCAGCGCGCATAATGGCATCAACCCTTTTTCATTTACTAAATAACCCAATGGCGAGATGATGATTTAAAAACCTCTAAATGAGAACGGATTCTCTTGGGCGTCATTGCGCGATTGATTGGGATTAGACTGAAATTGATTCAATAGCTCTTGGACGTTACCCATCACTCCGTTAAACTGGGATAAATATTGTTGTACATCATTTACATTCATTTGCCCCAGCGTTTTCAAGAGAGAGCCCACGGTTTGGTTTGAATGAAGCAAGCCTTGAATGGATGGCATAATTTCGGTTGAATTTGAATCCGGGGAATCGGCTTCACTTGGATTTTTCGCGTATGTGCTCCAATGCTGTTCGTCATCCCCTAAAATGACCCAATCCTGATATAATCCATTCCACGTTGCTTTCCCGGAACGAACCTCTTGAACAAGTTTCGGATGTTGTTTCACAAAAGCCTTGAAATCACGCAACGAAGGATCCAGCTGCCCATCGTTTTCCATCGGCATCGGCATCTCCTCCTTAACGTTCCCGACCCCACAGATAAGAATGGTCCTTTACTCATCACTATACGCAGGGGCTTAGGTGTACGTTCGCCCAAACTTGCGCATTGCATATTTGCCGAATTCATAATAAGATGATAAGAGATAGAGTTACTGAGGAGGTAAAACGTTGAAGCTAACAGATTTTAATTTTCCGGATAAAGAAATAGGGTTCGGACGGTTATTAGAGGTCATGCAAGATCATGGATTTGTCATCGCGGAGCATTGGGATTACGAACGTGTAACCTTTGATTTGAAAATGCCGGATGAAAGGGATCCGGGAACCTTTTATTTGCGTGTGCCTGGGTTCGCCGTGGACGGTGATATCCCTCACGATGAAACGCTTGTAAAAGTAATGACGCCCCTCTTGGGACGCCATTACTACCCGCACGGGGTCGAATATGGAGAGGATGAAAATTTTCCTGATAAAATCATCAATCGAAGCAAACAAAAACTTTCAGCTGTTGACGAGGAATTGAATGATTAATGATGGCCTTTCGGGCCATCATTTTTTCTATGCATAGTAAGGCGATATCAAGATATAAATGAGAACGCCGGTGATACTGACATACAACCACAACGGCATCGTCCAACGGACAATTTTACGATGCTTCCGCAGTTGGTTCGTATAGCCCCAAATCACGGACAACAAGGCAAGAGGCACGATAATTGCAGCGAGCGGGATATGTGTCATAAGGATAAAGTAATAAATTCCTGCCATGATCCCTTCGCCACCATAACTTGTCGATTCTGCCAACGCGTGATGTGTGAGATATGTGACGAGAAAGAGTGCCGTCGTCGTTAACGCCGCATAAATAAAACGACGGTGAACCTTCACGTTTTTTCTCAAGATCGCGTAAAGGGCAGCCAATAAAAAAACCGTCGTAAAACTATTGTAAATGGCGTTTAACATCGGCAACAACGTCACATCAAAGGGCGCAGATGAAGCAGCCCCATCCATTAAAAAAACAACGGCAATTAACCCGTTGATAACAATCGTCAACGTGACAACGAGCGGGATATAATTTTTTCCTTTTTCCTGCGACTGTGTTGATTGATCCATCGGTCAACCTCCTTGTCCATTATTATACTAAAGATGGATGAGCAGCACCAAACGTGGCTGTTGACGATCTTCTGACATTCCGTTCGAATGCGACAAAGCGCAAAAAACCTTTTGCACTATAAAGCAAAAGGTTAATGTTTCATCGCATATTCTTTGATCAAGTCGTCACCAATCACTTTCTTTAAACGTTTGCCACCTTCAGTTACTCTATCCCAAGGTGTTCCTGATTGATGCGTTAAATTTACCAGCGACCATGCAGTATATCTTCCATACTTATCAAGTGTTTCATCAAGCACGTCTAGATATTTGCCAAAGCTTGACGTTTGCATAAACCGTGAATACACGGATAACTTAAATTCATCATCTTTTAAGATTAATACATCATCATCTTCGGTTGGTCCATCAATACTGCTACTGCCGTATTTTTTATAGGAATCATACACTTCTTCTACTACTGGACCATGTTGCCAGGCAACTAATTTTTCTTTAAAAGGTGCTTCTGAATATTTTTTTACATAACTCACATAAAAAAAGTAAAGTAACTTTTGTAATTTTAAATGCGTACATTCCATTTTAGATATGATGAGATTTGCTATATCGAAAGAAGTTATTTCATCTTCATCAGCAAGAAATCGGGTGAACGATTCAAACTTATTAACCGGAAACACATCTTCAAAGAATTTGTCGTACTCTACAACTGATTCCCATGTTTTAGCATCCGTTTTCACGTGATGAAAGCCAAAAGACAGCTCCGGGAAAAATGACTTTAACTCATCCACTAATTTCTTGAATTCCTTCAGCCCGTGCACACTTGTATGCATTTGGTGAAAAGCTATACGCTTCCCTTCACTGTAATCACTGTGAAGTAATATAAAATGTTCAAACATAGCAAACCCCTCCTTTTTCGTATTAAAATGTTAGCCATCTCTATATTTAGTTGGCCAATATGTGTAATCCTTCTTATAAACCTTATGTGAATCAAGATTAGAACGTTCATTTTTTGCGTCCCAAACTTGAAGCTCTATAGGAAAGCAGTTATTTGACTGCCCCATAAAGTAGATATGGAATGCTTTATAATCTTTTATTTGACGCGTACTTGCCCTAATCCTTGTTTTACCTTCATCTTCCAAAAAATTAATATGTTGAGTAAGATCGTGAGAATCTTCGTTCTTCCCTCTTCCGGTAATCGCTATGTCATAATTGGATGACAATTCCACGACAACATTCGTGTACAGATCGTACAGCCCCGCATGATAACTTTCCATATAATCAAGAAAGTCTGTTTTAATGAAGGCTCTTCATCAAAATCTATCGTTGATATCAGTGAATAATTATGGTAATACCACTAGCTAGCGGAGGAAAAACACGGAGACTCCTGTGGGAAAGCGCAGTGGGAAGACCCCGCAGAAAAAAGCGAACTTCTTTTTTCGAGGAGGCTGAGCGCAAGCCCACGGAAAGCGTAGTGTTTTTCCGTAGCGGTTATCATGGTATATGACCCATTTGGCAACCATAGATTTTAGTGTTGACCCTTAATGAAATCATCCATATTCTTTGGGTCACCGGAAGTAACATGTCTGATTTGTTTCTTTTTAAGGTTAAAAACATCACCCTTTTGATATTCAAGCCACGCATGGTGTACTGATCGTGTTTTTCACAAATAATATTGATGATTCTTTTATAATCGTCAATTCTGTAGATATGTGATAGCGACACGATAATTACTCCTCAGTTTTTCCAAGGTTAACATCAAGTATACACAATGAGTGTTAAACGAGCAAACAGAACAGAGCAAAAAAGAATCGGGCCAACACGAATGTCAGCCCGATTCTTTTTGCTGTTTAGTACTTCACGACACCGAGTAGCAAGATAAGGGCAGCGATCATCGGTGCTGCCAAGACAAGCCCGGAAATCATAAATGAATTCGGCCAGCCGTGATCCTTATCTTTTAGATGCATGAAGTAGTATAACTGTAAAATCAATTGAACAAGTGCGAGCAACAGTATGAACGGCACCGTGAAAGCGTTAGGAATGCCTTCGGCTCCGACGGCTAAGAAGGCGAGTATGGTGATTCCGATCATAAAGGCAAACGCGATGACTTGCGTACGTTGTTCACGATTGATTTTCCGTCTTTCCTCACTATTCATTGCACTCTCTTTAAAGGGTTGATCCAAGTTTTCAGCCATTAATTATTACCCTCCAATCCCCATGAGGTATACAACAGTGAAAATAAACACCCAAACAAGGTCAATGAAGTGCCAATAGAGGCTGAACGCGTAAAATTTCGGCGCGTTGGTTAGCGTGATACCCGCATTTCGGTTGCGAAGGAGCAAAAGCAGGATCCAACCAAGGCCGAACAACACGTGAGCCCCGTGTAAACCTACGAGTGTATAGAACGAAGAAGCAAATGCACTCGTCGTATAACCTAGCCCGTGCTCATAATATTCCACGAACTCATAGATCTCTAAACTGAGAAATGATACACCCAGTAGAAATGTTACCCACATCCAAAGCTTCAACTTTCCAAACTGGTTCTTTTTCATCGCAAACGTTGCTAAGACACTTGTCAGTGAGCTTGTCAAAAGAATCATCGTCATAATAAACACAAGAGGCAGCTGGAAGAGGTCCGCAGATTCCGGACCACTTGCCGTGCCGCTTCTCAGCCCGAGATACGTCCCAAAAAACGTTGCAAACATTGTCGTTTCTCCGGCGAGAAACACGAACATCCCGAGAAACTTGTTTTTCCCTTCGAGCGTCGCTTTTTCAGGATTGGCGGGAAGCCCTTTATTTACGTCAACTGAATCTGCCATGGGCTAGCTCAACTCCTTTTCCATTGATTCCACGGTTTCTTTGTCAATGTTATAACCGTGATCATTTTGTAAGGAACGTGCCGCCATTGATCCGAAGAAAACAATACCGCCAATCGCGATTAAGACATATGGCGAAATGAACAGATCCATATGGAAGCTGATGAACCCGAAGCCTCCGATGAACATGCCAATGCCCATGATGAACGGGAGAATCGAGCCATTCGGCATATGGATATCATCCAATGGTTCCACCGGCTTCATTTCCCCATTTCCATGTATCTTTTCATAAAATAGCGGATCAAGCGAGCGTACTTGCGGCGTTTGGGCAAAGTTGTATTCAGGAATGGGGGTATGGGTGGCCCATTCCAACGTACGCGCATCCCAAGGATCATTCTCCGTGACGCGTTCTGCTTTAAGTGCTGAATAGATGATATTAATCACCAGGATAATAACCGCAACACTCATTAAAAACGCACCGATGCTCGAAATGAAGTTCATCGTGTCCATCCCTTGGCCTTCCAGATACGTGTAAACCCGTCGCGGCATGCCAATAAGCCCGAGAATATGTTGAATGAAAAACGTAAGGTGGAACCCAATGTAAAACATCCAAAAAAAGATGATCCCCAACGTTTCATTCAGCTTATGCCCAAACATTTTCGGGTACCAGTAGAAAAGCCCGGCAAGCAAGCCCAAGACGATACCGCCGACAATAATGTAGTGAAAGTGGGCAACGACGAAATACGTATCGTGATATAAATGGTCTACAGGTGCCATCGCGAGCATGACGCCGGTCACACCGCCGAGAACGAATGTCGGGACAAACGAGGATGCAAAATGCATAGCCGTCGTAAACTTGATTTTTCCGCCCCACATCGTAAACAGCCAGTTAAAGATTTTAATCCCCGTCGGTACGGCGATCGTCATCGTTGCAACCGCAAACACCGAGTTGGCAATCGGACCGACACCTACCGTAAACATATGGTGTAACCAAACCATAAAGGATAGAAAACCGATGATCAAAACGGCAAATACCATCGATGTGTATCCAAATAGACGTTTTTTGGAAAACGCGGGAACAACTTCGGATATTATCCCAAATGCAGGCATGACAAGAATATATACTTCCGGGTGTCCGAAAATCCAGAAGATATGTTGCCAAAGAACAACGTTCCCGCCTTCACCCGGAATAAAGAACTGGGCATCAAAGATACGGTCCAGCATCAATAGCGCGAGTCCGGCAGCGAGTGGCGTAAACGCAAACACAATCAACATGGACGTAACGAGCATCGTCCAACAAAATAGCGGGAGACGCATCATTGTCATTCCGGGTGCACGCATATTAATGATCGTGACGATAAAGTTAATCCCGGATACAAGTGTCCCAAACCCTGATATCTGTAAACCGAGCACATAAAAGTCTATGCCTATGCCTCCGAATTCACGACTGGCCAGTGGGACGTACGACGTCCACCCGGCATCCGGAGCCCCGCCGAAAAACCAACTGAGGCTGAGCAGAACCCCCCGGATAAAAACAGCCAGAAACCGAGCGCGTTCACAAACGGAAACGCCACATCACGGGCACCGATTTGCAGCGGTATGGCAAAGTTTGCAAACGCAAAGATCAATGGCGTTGCAGCCAGAAACAACATGATAGTTCCATGCATGGTGACCAATTCATTAAAAGTTTGACCACTGATAAATTCCATTTCAGGCGCGATGAGCTGTATTCGAAACAATACGGCCATCAAACCGGCTTTAACGAAAAAGAGTGTGCCGGCGATCAAGTACAAGATGGCAATTTTTTTATGGTCAACGGTCGTTAACCAATCCCAAAGCACGCTTTTTTTACGCGTGTTTGTAGCCTCACTTACCACGTTATGTTCCCTCCTTTATATCGATCGATGCTTTAAAGGTCAATGTCTTCTTTTGTTTCGTCATCCAATCGCTCTAACGAATCGAGGTAAGCGATGATCGCATCGAGTTCTTCATCTTCCATTCCGGGTGCTGCCGGCATATTTGCCCCTTGTTTCAAGGCGCCGGGATCCCGGATCCAGTCTCGCAGATTTTCCTCGTTGTATTCAAGGAAGCCGGCAATAGTCGTGCGGTCACCGAAGTTCGTTAAGGCCGGCCCTTGCGCGGAACCTTCGCCATCAACGGCGTGACAAGCAATGCATCCTTGTTCTTCAAATTGCTCGCGGCCTTCTTGGGCTAACGTTTCCTCCGGTTCCTCTTCTTCTTCCTGCATTTCTTCATTCCAAGCAGCGTAATCGTCCTCTTCAAGGGCAATCATTTTAAAGTCCATTAACGCGTGGGACGGACCGCACAATTCGGCGCATTTGCCCATGTAAACGCCGGGATCATCTGCCTCTAGCCACACATGGTTCGTCACGCCCGGAATATTGTCCACTTTCCCTCCCAGGGCCGGCACCCAGAATGAGTGCATAACATCTTCGGCTTCCAGTTGAAAGACCACTTCTTCCTCTGCGGGAATGTAAACATCGTTACCAGTCGTAAATCCTTCGGGATAATCAAATTCCCACCAAAATTGATGGCCGGTAACTTCGATGACATACGCGTCATCTTGCAGGTCTTCTTCATCGACTTCTTGATCATCATCGCCAATGCCTTCAGTTTCCTCTTCTTCTTCGGCTATGTCTTCGGCGTCAACGCTTAAGTAAAATTGTCCCGTAATCGTTGGAACCGCGAGAATCGCCAACAAGAAAATGGGAATAACGGTCCAGGCCACTTCCAGCTTTGTATTGCCGTGGGTTTGTTCCGGGTATTCATTATCTCCGTCTTTTTGGCGAAACTTCATAACGACAATAAAGAAAATAACAAAGACGACAACGGTGACGAGCGCCATGACATATAGGCTCAAAAGCATATTGTCAAAAATCCATTGCGATTGGGGACCCATCGGGTCCAACGCTGACAATCCCTGTTCACCGCACCCCGCGAGCAGCAATAGCATAAAGGCCATAAGCGGCGCAACGCGCAGAAACCTCTTCTTTGCATTCATGTGCTTTCCAACCCCTCTTTCTATGATGTTCTTCGGTTTTCACGCAGCACGTTTTTTATGTAACTCCCGTAAAGGAGCTCACCCTAAACGTCCGGGTGTCTGTCAGCTGTGTTCACAAATGAACGACAACCATTACGACAAATATCACGGTCAAATAGACGAGAGAGTACATAAACATAGAACGCGCCCAAATCGTGTCATCTTTCGAGCGAATCCCTTTCAAGCTTAACATTAACCAGCCGATGCCAAGGGCTGCCGCCACAATGGTATAAATCATTCCAAATGGATAGAGCAATAACGAAATAGGAAGTAAGGCAGCGATGTAGACGAGAATTTGCCTTTTCGTCATTGTAAAGCCCGCTACGACCGGCAGCATCGGTATACCGGCTTTGCGATACTCTTCCACCCTCATCATTGCCAGCGCCAAAAAATGAGGGGGTTGCCAAATAAACATCACTGCAAACATTAACCAGGCATACATATGTAAGCCAGGATCAACGGCTGCCCAACCGATTAACGGAGGCGTGGCTCCCGCGATGCTGCCGACGATCGTGTTTAACGAGTGGGTTCGTTTTAGCCAGAGGGAATAAACGACCACATAAACGAAAAGCCCAACTGCCGCGATGATGGCCGCGACCGGTTCAATCGCTAGCAGAACGCCAACCCCTATCGAGGACTGAATTAAACCGGCGAAAAGAACTTTTCTCGGTTCAATCGTCCCCGTAACGGTCGGACGCTCTTTCTTACTGTCCATCAGCGGATCAATATCTTTGTCAATATAGTTATTTAGCGTCGTTCCCCCGGCGAGCACGAGGGCTATCCCGAACATCGTAAACAAAAGAATGTGGATATTGCTTCCCAAGGAATATCCTGCCGTATACTGTGCCGCCACAAAAAATCCGACGAAAGCCGTCAGCAAATTCGACATAACAATCCCGGGCTTTGCCAACTCAATATACTCCTTCCACGGTTTGTCCACCGTCTTCTCAGAGGCGCTTTCTTTTTTTTCAACCGCTTCGGCTGTTTTCATAACCGTGTTTGACTTCATCCTCTTCACCCCCTTTTCGCATTCCACCTGCCACGTTTTACCCGTGACGAATTCACTTGGCATCCCTTCCTCTATCTTACTATACTTTTTGCTACCTTCGGAAGGGATTTGTCCATTATTGTCATTATAGCGGAAAATAGGTCTTGTTTCATTAAACTACACATTTTTTTCACATCTTCCAAACGAAATCGACATGAAATCTTCACCGTTAAAAAATTGACTTCTGCTCTGCTACTTCTTACTATTTTCAATAAGGGTTATTTTTATGTTATGAACTGGAGACAGACAATCAGAAGACATCGAATCTAGCGTATACAGAGAATATTTTTTTGTCAATCGCTACGGTTTTTTTTAGAAAACTTGGCTTTTCCAAGCTTTTATGGCGAAAGCCTTAGTTGCACTTATGCAGGTATGAAAGTTGATTTATACTTCCTTACCTGCCAAATTAAAAACAAGGTCCATTTTAGAGAAGGTGATGTTTTGAATAAAGGATTAAAGATTTTCGGCATTTTAACATCGATCGGAATGCTGATTGTCTTATTGCAAGGCTCCATCGTGACGAAAACGGATTCCGGGGATGGTTGCGGGGAAACGTGGCCGCTTTGTTTCGGAGAATTTGTCCCTTCTTCCCCTGCGCTCGCCACACTCATTGAATATAGCCATCGCCTCGTTTCCGGGCTTGTTGGCCTAATGGTCGTTATTTTGGCAATTTGGGCGGTAAAAAAACTCCCGCATATACGAGAGACAAAATTTTGGGCGTTGATGGCTGTTTTGTTTATTATTTTTCAAGGACTCATGGGTGCGGCAGCCGTCGTTTTCGGCCATTCAAATATCGTGCTCGCGCTTCATTTCGGCATATCGGCGATTTCATTCGCTACGGTGCTTCTGCTCACGACACTCGCGTTCGAAGATGGCAAACGAAAACCCGCTCCCCGTGTCAAAATGGGCTTTCGCAGATACCTATTTTTTGTTTTAGCCTATAGCTACGCGGTCATATATAGCGGGGCTTACGTCAAACATACCGGTTCCACGTACGCGTGCGAGCAATTCCCCCATTGCGGGGAGGTGGCAACGTTTGGCTTTCAAGCAGGTGTGCAAATGACGCACCGAATCGCGGCAATCGTCCTCGTTGTGTTGCTCTTCATCTTGTTTATACAAGCGTTTCGCTATCGCTATGAAAGTAAAATACTCGCGGGCAGCGGGTTGAGTGCCTTTATGCTCATCCTTGTGCAAGCAGCAGCCGGTGTCGCGATCGTGTACTTCCCGGACGCATATTTAGCTGCCGCGCTCACCCACACACTCGTGATTACATTCGTGTTCACTTTACTCTGTTATATGGCGATGATCGTCACGAGAAACCGGGCGTACTAACGAACAACTAAGTAGGCATTGCCAGTGGGATAAAATTCCATAAAGTGATAAACCGCATGAATGATTTCATGCGGGTTTATTTTTGTGATGCGAACTGAATCCGAGCGAACGCCAACACAGCTACGAAAAAATATACGTCACTGGATGAACGGCCCAACGATACTGGCATACCCATTCCGCCTTGTTCCTCTCACGGCAGCTCGATTCCCGTTTGAGGGATTACTTCCTTTCACTTGTTCCTCGCGGAGCAGGTCAATCCCCGTGTGAGGGATTACCTCCTTTCACTTGTTCCTCCCTTTTGGCTGCGTTCGTAGCATGTGTTGCCTCTTACGAAAAAAAAGTTGGCCGGACAATGTCCGTGCCAACTTTTTTAGAAATGACAAAAAGAGCTATGAAGCACAGCATCCCGAAGGATGATAGTGAGAGAAGAGAGGTTGGTAACTCCAACTTCCCACATCTGACCTCTCACCTCTAGAAAGCATCATAAAGGAACGGCTTTCCGCGCGGAATCGCATTCTCCCAAAGCTTAACCGCCGCTATGGAGCCTTTGATTATCCCCCGTTCATATAACGTTTCTCCGTCAACGTAACGAAACAAAAACGGAATGATGCCTTTAATATCAGTTTCCAATACGAGTCCGGTGGAAGCGGGGTTTTTATGAACAACGTTTTGCCCGTTCTTTTTTTCAACTTGATACAAACCGTCGTTCCACTCCGCGAAGGCGTCGGTGACGGAAATAGACAATTGCTCCCCTTCTTCGAGTTGAAAAGGGAATTGGGTGAGAAAGCCTTCCATTTCGACGATGCGTCCCATAAAATGGATCGATCTTTCTTCTTTAGCATCCGGGTTGTCCATGAAAAAGCGCCAATGCAAATCGTTCGGCATGATGATTCGCATCTCTTCCACCATGGAATCATGATTGGCAATCAATTGCCACAACGCTGATGCTGCTTCTTGATCAACGGCAATGAACTCGGAGACGTTCATGACATCATTTTTTACCGTATAAAAAAGGTAGCCCCGATCCTTCCCTTCCTCATCTTGATAGACGACTCGCCGCTTGTTTTTAAAACGAGCATTAAGCAATATATTTTTCCACCACCACTCATCCCGGTCAATCATGCCGGTATATCGGCTGGCGTATTGATCGTAGATATCTTTAAAAATATGCCAATGCTCATCTTTCACGCGCCGAAACCGGCCGCTTCCGCCTTTTTTCGGTGTTGGGAATGCGTCTTTTTTTATTATGGCGGTCGTTTGATCGCAGTATAATTCCCACCCGAATTTGCGGTAATAGCTGACTGCGAAAGGATCAAGGAGCGATAATACATGCCCTCTCGCTTTCATATCCCGCAAGCTTTCCTTGAGCAATTGGCGCACATTGCCGCTGCGGCGCCCTTCCGGCCAAGTGGCGACGCCGGAGACGCCACCGGCAGGAAGGGATATGCCGTACACCCACAATCGCGTAGGAAGAATAACAACTTTTGAGAGCATTTGGCCGTCTTCCACGGCAACCCAGATGTTGTCCGGAACCATCCGCTTCATGATTTCCTCGGTTTGTTCCTCCGTAGGCTCATGTTGAAACGCAAAGGAACTGAGTTTTATCGCTTCTCGTTTCTCACCCTCTTCAAGTTTACGGATGTCCATTGTTTTACTCCTTCCTTGGCAGGAAAGAAAGTATAAATCGACTTTCTTTCCTGCATAAGTGCAACTAAGGCTTTTCGCCATAAATGCTCCGGCGAAAAGCCAAGTTTGCTCAAAAGCTCGTCTTCATAGACTCCCCTTTTTGAAAGGCTTTAATCCTCGATTTCGATCAATAAGTCTCCGCTATCGATCGCTTCCCCGTTTTCCACGTGGATCGCTTCAATTTTGCCGTCGCGAGGGGCTTGTACAGTCGTTTCCATTTTCATTGCTTCGGTAATGATCAGATGATCACCTTTTTTGACCTCTTCCCCTTCTTTGACGAGCACCTTCAAAACGGTCCCCGGCATCGTTCCGGCAATGTGATTCGGGTTTTTCTTGTCCGCTTTTACTTTTTCGGCAACGGTACTTTGGATATTACGGTCTTTAATGATCACTTCGCGCGGCTGGCCGTTGAGTTCAAAATAGACGATGCGATCGCCGGTCTCTGATGGTTTGGAAACGGAAATGAGCTTCACGATCAGCGTTTTCCCCGGCTCTATTTCCACTTCGATTTCCTCTCCAAGCCGAAGACCATAGAAAAATGTCGGCGTGTCGAGAACGGAAACATCGCCAAAATAATTTCGGAACTGTTCATACTCCTCGTAAACTTTCGGATACATCGTGTGGTTCATCAAGTCGTGTGATGTCACCTGCCGGTCCAGCTCTCGGAACAATTGCTTTTCAAGTGTATTGAAATCTACCGGTTCCATGTGCTTACCGGGACGGTCAGTGTACGCTTCCCGGTTTTTCAAGATGATGCTTTGCAGTTCTTCCGGGAAACCTCCGGGCGGCTGTCCGATCTCTCCTTGGAACATTTCCACGACCGATTCGGGAAAGTCAAGGGAATTTCCTTGTTCAAAAAGGTCTGCTTCCGTTAAATCATTTTTCACCATGTACAGCGCCATGTCACCGACGACTTTTGAGGAAGGCGTGACTTTTACGATATCGCCGAAGAGCGTATTTACTCGCGCGTACATATCCTTCACATCATCCCATCGCCCTTTTAAGCCGACGGCTTTTGCCTGTTGTTGCAAGTTGCTGTATTGGCCGCCAGGCATCTCGTGTTCATAGATTTCCGGATGCGGTGCGATCAGACCGCTCTCAAATCCTTGATAATAGGCGCGCACATCTTCCCAATAACCGCTTAATTTACTCGCGGCTTCCACGTCCAAGGCCGGCTCTTTGCCGGTGCCTTTCAAGGCATAATAAAGGCTTTCCATGCTCGGCTGTGAAGTGGAACCGGCCATCGCGCTAATTGCGGTGTCGACAACATCGACACCGGCGTCAATCGCCCTTGCATAGGTGAAGACGCCATTTCCGCTCGTATCGTGCATATGCAGATGCACAGGCAGATCAACGGTTTCTTTTAACTCGCTCACCAATTGATAGGCAGCCTCCGGTTTCAATAGCCCGGCCATATCCTTGATGCCGAGAATATGGGCACCTTCCGCTTCGAGCGTTTTGGCAAGGTCTTTATAATAATTCAAATTGTATTTCTCCCGGTTGGGATCGAGAATATCACCTGTATAACAGATCGCGGCTTCCGCAAGTTTGCCGGTGTTTCCGACCGCTTCAATCGCTTTCGTCATTCCCGGAAGCCAGTTAAGGGAATCGAAAACGCGGAAGACGTCGATGCCTGCACTGGCAGACGTTTTCACAAATTCCTCGATGACATTGTCTGGGTAATTTTTATAGCCGACCGCGTTCGCCCCTCGCAAGAGCATCTGGAACAATACATTCGGCATCTTCGCCCTGAGATTGAGCAGGCGTTCCCACGGATCTTCGTGCAAAAAGCGCATGGCCACATCGTACGTTGCGCCGCCCCACATTTCCGTTGAAAATAAATCAGGCAACAGGCGGGCCGTCGGTTCGGCAATTTTCAACAAATCATTGCTGCGCACACGAGTCGCGAGCAGCGATTGATGGGCATCTCTGAACGTCGTATCCGTTAAAAGCGTGCGATCTTGGTCTTTTAGCCATTTCACAAGCCCGTCGGCACCACGGTCATCGAGAATTTGCTTGCTTCCGGAGGGGATCGGCGCGTCTTCATCTACCTCAGGCTTACGAGGCGCGGAAAAGACCGGTTTTTTCTGTTGCTCCAGCCCCGGATAACCGTTCACAATCGTTTCGCCGATAAATGTCAGCATTTTCGTTCCCCGGTCTTTTCGGCGCGGGAATACGAATAACTCAGGCGTATCATCGATAAACGACGTGTTGTATTCCCCGTTTAAAAACTGCCCATGCTGCACGACATTTTCCAAAAAGGCAATATTCGTTTTAATGCCGCGAATACGGAACTCCCGTAAGTTTCTAAGCATTTTTGCCGCGGCTACATCAAAGGAGAGGGCCCACGTTGAAACTTTAACGAGCAACGAATCGTAATGAGGGCTGATGACCGCACCCTGAAAGCCATTCCCAGCATCAAGGCGCACACCGAAACCGCCGCTGGAACGATAGGCCATGATTTTGCCCGTGTCCGGCATGAAGTCATTTTCCGGATCCTCGGTCGTCACCCGCGACTGGATCGCGTAACCATGCGTACGGATCTCCGATTGCTCGGGCAACGCGATGACAGACCCGTGTAAGGGCAATCCGTCGGCAATGTATAGCTGAGCATGTACGATATCCACACCGGTAACCATTTCCGTGATCGTGTGCTCCACTTGAATACGGGGATTAACTTCAATAAAGTAAAACGATCCGTCAGTGCCAACGAGAAACTCAACTGTTCCCGCATTCAAATAATTGATATTATCGGCAAGGTCAATAGCTGCCTGGCAAATATCATCCCGGAGCTGCTCGCTGAGCGCAATGCTGGGCGCGATTTCCACGACTTTTTGGTGGCGCCTTTGCACCGAGCAATCCCTTTCATATAAATGTAAGGTGTCCCCTTCATGGTCGCCGAGGATCTGCACCTCAATATGCTTCGGATTCTCAATCAGCTTCTCCACGTAGACCTCATCACTGCCAAAAGCGGATCGCGCTTCCGAACGCGCCCGGTCATAGGAATCCCTCACCTCTTCGGCATTACGGACAATTCTCATTCCGCGGCCGCCACCGCCGAGGCTTGCCTTAATAATAAAAGGGTACCCGTGTTCCGCCGCAAAATGCTCCACTTCCTCGACACCGGAAACGGCGCCGTCGCTTCCCGGTATGACCGGAAGCCCTGCTTCAATCGCAGTTTTGCGCGCCTGTATTTTATCGCCGAACATATGTAAATGCTCGCTTTTCGGACCGATAAAAATAATCCCTTCTTCTTCACAACGTTCCGCGAAATGCGTATTTTCCGCCAAAAATCCGTAGCCCGGATGGATGGCATCTACGCCTGTCCGTTTCGCAGTTGAAATAATATTATCAATGTCCAAGTAAGCGTCAATCGGTTTTTTTCCTTCCCCGACCAGGTACGCTTCATCCGCCTTGTAACGGTGGAATGCGCCTGTGTCTTCTTTGGAATAAACCGCCACTGTACGAATATGTAGTTCCGTACAAGCTCTGAAGATTCGAATTGCAATCTCGCCGCGATTGGCAACGAGCACTTTCTGAATGTTTTTCAGTTCGCTCACGTCGGTTCCCCCATTCTCCACTTTTCTTTTTAGAAAACTTGGCTTTTCCCCAAGCTTATGGCGAAAGCCTTAGCCCAACTTATGCAGGTAAGAAAGTTGATTTATACTTTCTTACCTGTCTAAAAAGGTTTTTCACTATAATAGCATTTCTTACAACTTGAATCTACAAAAATTTTAGAGTAACGCCTTCGAACCGATGAGCGCCAATCGAAGAAAGCCTTGTCTTTCAATGCTTGCTAGCCTATTGATTAATATTAGAAAACTTGGCTTTTCGCCAAGCTTTTATGGCGAAAAGCCTTAGTTACACTTATGTAGGTAAGAAAGTTGATTTATACTTATAATCATGCCTTTCGCGGCGCTCAAGGCACAAAACGTTATGAAATAAGTTGCCTTGAGCGCTTTTTGTATTATTCTAGAATGATAGGGGTACTCGGTAAACTACAAATCACGCAGAGGTGAGTGGCCATTCCGTGAGCGGGGTGACCGCATACTTATATGTGTAGATTGCCACTTGTCAAGCACAAATAAGTGTGACTTCGAGCACGCAGACTTATCTTTGTATAAACATTACTCGTTTATCGCTCGGCAATCAGTCAATGCTGTTTATCCCTATATATTCTAGAAAGGAGTTTCTTATGGGGTTAAAAATCGTTTATCCAATCTGTTGTGGCATTGACGTTCACAAAACCTTTGTTGTTGCCTGCATTGCTTCCACCGACAAAGGCGTCACAACTTACAAACGCCATCGCTTTTCAACCTATACCAAAGGGCTGAGAGAGCTGTCACAGTGGCTTTGTGAAAACAATTGCAAGGATGTTTGCATGGAATCTACCGGGAAGTACTGGATACCCGTGTTCAATATGTTGGAAGATTCCTGCAATATCACAGTCGCACATCCGAAATACGTCAAGGCGATCCAAGGGAAAAAGACAGATAAGAAAGATGCTAAATGGATGGCCGATTTATTTAAACATGATCTTGTGCCAGGGAGCTTTATGCCACCGTCAGATATCAGACACCTTCGGGATCTGATGCGTTATCGTACCAAATTGACAAATATGATCGCCAGTGAAAAAAATCGGCTACAAAACAGCTTATCCGTCTCCAATATTCAACTGGGCTCCGTTGTTTCGGATACACTTGGAAAAAGTTCCATGAATATTATTCAAAAGCTATTGCAAGATCCTGAAAATCCTCATTTGGATATTCCGTCGCTTATTCACGGATCCATGAAGGATAAAATTCCTGAGTTGGAACTTGCCGTTGATGGGTTTATTACCCCCGAACAAGTCGGAAAGATCAGGGTCATTTTGAACCATTACAAGTACCTTAAGCATTGTAAAGACGAGCTTGAACAATTAATCCTTTCTCTTGCCGAGCCCTACACAGAAGAAATCAATTTGCTTTTAACGGTTCCGTCCATCAAGAGCATCTTTACGGCCATCGGAATCATATCCGAAATCGGCGTCAATATGGACGAGTTCCCTTCAGCAAAACATGTCTGTTCCTGGGCAGGGCTAACACCTACGAATAACGAAAGTGCCGGCAAGAAAAAGTCAGTCAAGATTTCAAGAGCAGGGGTATACATCAAACCCCTTTTGGTACAGTGTGCCAACGGTGTTGCCAAAAGCGATAAACATCCTGAAATCCGAAACCGCTATTTAAGCATCAAAAAGCGCCGCGGTCACAAACGTGCCATTATCGCTATCGCACGAATGCTGTTAACAGCAATTTACCACATTTTGAAGAAAAAAGAACCGTACAATCCCGAGCTGTATAAAACATCCGAGGTTCTTCCAGCAAGTCGTGAGCTCACCGTGGAGCAAGCAATAGCGTTAGCAAAATCACAAGGTTTTAAAATCAAGGAACAACCAGCCACTTAAGATTATTTTACAGATTAACCATATTTGACCACAAACCTTCATTTGAGATGGTTTATTTGGCATGCCCTTTTTTAATGTGCGAATATCAGAGGTTTATTTCAGACTTTACCTACAAAAAAACCAATTCCACCATGCAGAATTGGCTTATTGGTTTACCGTTCGTTCATGTAATGCGGATAACTTTCTTTCGAGCTCATCCATGATATGTTTGCCGGCCCGCTCATCGATCAAGTTTAGGCGAATGGCGAAATCTATTTCACGGGAAAGTCCAAACATTTGGGTGTCCAGCACCTCTTCATAGAGCGGACATTGGGGCATCGTTAAATTGTCCATTTGAACTTCAATCAGTTGCCTAATTTTTTCAGCATCTGCCTTCAGGACAGCGTAAGCCTGTTCTCTGCTATCGGTCACGGTCTCCATATGCACATGCATCCCTCCAGATAAAGTGAAACTTCCACAAGAGGAGTTATTTTACCTCCTCTAATGTTTCGTTGAACCGAGATAAAAATCCTATGATTATCTTATCGGTTATCCCGATAAATTGCAAGAACAGCTTTAAAAACTCCCATTTGAATTTATATTTAATTTTGGCGCCGATTATGTCCGGGATTGGAGTCGGTGGCAATTGTCCTATTTGATCCCTGGACCGGACAGAGATCTGTCTCGGCTATTCGCCAGTGTAGGGTGGTTGAATTAGCCGGTGAATTCTCGGCGCTACCTGTGTATGGTGAAGATATTATTTTAAGCTTCGCCTTTTATTTTGTCCTCACTCACGACTGGCGAGGACTAATATCTGTCTTTTTTTGACTATTTGCCGTCACAAATTTATTTCAGCCGTTCAGCGCTAGTGTGACGTACCAAAAGCAGAATAGAATACATTTACCTACCGTTTGACGACCTAACGCCCTTTGAGATCCTCGGTTAGGGCGCCATCTTCCGTCTTTGATGACCTAACCCCCTCCACGATCTGCAGTTAGGGTTTCATCTTCCACTCACCCGCCCGTTCATCCAACGTCAAAAAATGCTCAAACTGAAATGCCGGGATAATCGTTTCAAAAGTTCAACCCCTGCCCGGCTATTGCCTTTTTCGTTCAAAGCGGGACTGTAAATCCCGATCCCCATCCCGTCCGGAACGCTTCCAAGTATCGCGCCGGATACGCCGCTTTTTGCCGGAATCCCCGCTTTTATGGCAAGTTCTCCGGATTCGTTATACATCCCGCACGTGACCATAAATGTTTTTACCATTCTTGCTACCGGCACCGGAACAATTTGTTCTCCCGTCTTGGGTGAACGGCCTTCATGGCCAAAAATAAAACCGATACGCGCAAGATCGCAACACCTCATGCTAAGGGCGCATTGTTTCGTGTACACGTCTAACAAAGGTTCGATGTCACTGCCGATAACGCCTTCTCCTTTTAATAAAAAGCCGAGCGCCCGGTTATGATCGGCTGTTTCCAATTCGGATTCAGCGACTGCGCTGTCATAAGTCACTGTGTCGTTTCCGGTTAATTCACGTATAAACCGCAGCAAACGCTCCACTTTTTCCGTTTCTGTCCGTCCGCCGATCATAGACGTTACAGTAAGCGCGCCCGCGTTAATCATTGGATTTAGCGGTTTTGAGTGGCGCGTTAATTCCAGTCGTGTAATGGAATAAAACGGACCGCCCGTCGGTTCCATCCCGACTTTGTCAAACACTTGCGCTTCACCGCTGTCCATCACCGCAAGTGCGAGTGCCACCACTTTTGACACGCTTTGCAACGTAAACACCCGGTCTTTGTCTCCAAAACTGACACATGTTCCATTTTTGGTGTATAAAGCGCAAGCTAATGCACCAGCGTCTGCACGCCGTAATTCCGGGATGTACGTTGCGATCTCCCCTTCTTTGGTAAACGCACGCATTTCCTCAACAATCTGTCCGACCTCTATTTCAAACTGCCTGAATTCCTCGTGCAATGCCATACGCCTCCCGGTTACGCATTTATTATTCTTTTTCGGATATGTTACGATAAAGAAAAAAGAGGAGTTACTGAAATGGATCCTTTTATTGTCCCCATATCCGGAAACGTCAAACATCGAATTACGATCGACCCTACTGTATGGATCTTTGACAATCGAAAAATAGACTTGGAAACGTTTTTTCAGGAAACGCCATCCGCAGAAGAAACGATGGAAGAAGAGAGGGCAGACTTCGGTCCGAGACGATGGCAAACGAATCAGATTCGCACAAAAAAAGAAGCCTTGATTGAAGGCTCCTACGGGATGAAATTCGAACCATTTATTAACAATGCTGAACCTACACCATCCGCCACAACCCTTGTTGCCGTCACATCCTCAGGTGAAGAAATCACCGCCTCGTTGGCAGACGGGAAAACATGGATTGCCGGTTTTTCTTCAGAAGGCATGGCGCTAAAAGAGGATGGCCCGATCCACATCTATTTTGCCGATGGTTCAAACTGGCATTCACCAATAACCAACGTTGTTGAACTTCGGGTGGAATAACGCTTCCCGGGCCGAACCCTCCCCCTGTTCGGCCCGTTTCCTTCCTTACAATAAATCCGCCGCCAGTTGTGCAAGCGAGGACCTCTCCCCTTTCGCGAGCGATACATGCCCGCTGATCGATTGGCCTTTAAAACGCTCCACTACATAGGTGAGTCCATTATTAAAAGCATCCAAATACGGGTGATCAATCTGTTCCGGATCTCCCATCAATACAATTTTCGTGTTCTCTCCGACTCTCGTTAAAATCGTTTTCACTTCATGTTTCGTTAAGTTTTGCGCCTCATCCACGATGATCAGCTGCCCGGGCAAGCTGCGCCCGCGAATATAAGTGAGCGCCTCAACTTGAATGGAGCCTAACCCTACTAAAATATTGTCCACTTCCTCAGGCTTGTTTGCGTTGAACAAAAACTCCAAGTTATCATAAATCGGTTGCATCCACGGGCGTAATTTTTCATCTTTTTCCCCTGGCAAATAGCCGATATCTTTTCCCATCGGTACGACCGGGCGGGCAATCAACAACTTTTTATAAATCTTTAAGTCTTCCGTTTGCAATAAACCCGCTGCCATGGACAGCAATGTTTTTCCTGTGCCGGCTCGCCCAGTCAATGTCACCAAGGGCAACGTTTGGTCCAACAAAATATCAAAGGACATCTTTTGTTGAACATTCCTCGGTTTAATCCCCCATACGCTTTCACGGTCGTGGATAAGCGGGCGTAATACCTCTCCTTTATGATCAATACGGCCCAAGCCGGACATAGAGGGCTGTAATTCATTTTTTAGAATGACAAAAGAACCGGGGTAGATGGGCGAACAAGGAAGGGACGTTACCGGAATTTGCCGTTCTTGATAAAATTCAGCCAACAAAGCAGGAGCTACATGAACACTTTCATACCCTTTATATAAATTATCATCGACAATGACCCGGTCACTGAGAAAATCTTCTGCCTTTAATCCAAACGCCTCTGCTTTAATGCGAACGAGCGCATCTTTGCTTACTAAAATAACCTGTTCATCACGCGCTTCCTTCTTCTTTTCGTCTTCCACATTTAATGCTAACGCAATAATTCGATTATCGTTTGTCGCGTCAGGAAGAATGTTTTTCAACTTCTCGTAAGAGCGGTGATTTAACTCCACATGCAATTGACCGCCATTCTCAAGCGGCACGCCTTCATGCAACGGCTTCCGGGCCCTTAACTGATCAAGGAGCCGCGCCACCTCCCGGGCATTTCGCCCGATTTCGTTCATATGCTTTTTTTTCGCATCCAATTCTTGCAATACAATCGCGGGGACGAGAACATCATTTTCCTTAAAAGAAAAAAGGGCACGAGGATCTTGCAACAGGACATTCGTGTCAAGAACATAAGTTTTTTTCAATTCGTTACCTCCCGGTTTGAACGAATAACGGTAACGGAGGCATGAAACATTGCCTCTTACTTTTGTTTATGCAGCCAAGAAGGTAAAATTGACAAGTCTTTTAAGCAATGCCGTTAGGCATGTTAAAATATTGGTATGAATGCATGGATGTGAAAGGAGAGAAGCAGACCGTTGCGTGTCGCACCTGCAACCGGATCCTGCGCAAAAAATGCGAGCAAAATGTCTTTTATGTAATAAAATTGACCGGATTTCCGACGATGACCCTCTAGCAAAGCGGTTGCGCAACCGGCCGATTCACACGTATACGTGCAGCGAGTGTTACGACCGGATTTCCCGCAAAGCCAAAACACGCCGAGGCGCAAAGCAATCAACCGAATAGCAAGTGGAAGCAATAAAAAACGCTTGGTAGGTAAGAAAATTGATTTATACTTTCTTACTACCAAGTTTTTTTGTCCCTTAATCTGCATCTTCCACGTAAGTAGCTACATTTTCAGCGTCTTCGCCTTCAAGCATATTTGGCTCCATCGGCCCCGGTCCTTCTTCAATGCCCGTCAACACATCGTCAGACGGCATGCCATAAAGTTCACCGTCACCATGGCAAGATAAGCAGTTCTCTTCGAACAGTTCTTCGCCTTCCGTAAGGTTTACCGTCGCTTCCGTTTCTTCCGCCGCTTCTTCCCCGCCGCAAGCAGCGAGCAACATAGCCGAAACCCCCATCACCATCATTAATTTCTTCATACTGAAACATCTCTCCTTCCTCATTTAGTCAAGGAACGCATTCGTTCGGATATAAATGTCTTTAGAAATGGTTCTTAAAACCTATTTTACATATTTTTCAGTCAATAATCAAGATAATTTTACTATCGGAATTGATTCATGGATTTATTTTCATTTATTTGTCAAATTTATAGAAAAAGCCACTGCAAAAAGAATTTGCAATGGCTTTAACGTTTAAGCTTCTTGCTGATTTTTCTTATGGATTCGCAAGCGAATCCGATAGACGCCAAGCACAGCCGCGATTACAATCAGTGCTTCGGCGACAGGCATAAAAATAGCGAAAAATGTCAAGACAAAGCAGCCGATGACGAGTCCGGTATACACGACGACATTTTTGAGTACAGGCAATTTCCTCGCGAAACCTAAGTTAAATACGATGACACTTAGGGCAACCACCGCGATATACAATAGCCAAAAGCCAAGGGCCATGTTGTCATATATCCCAAACAGCTGTGCAAACCAGGAAAAATCACCTTGAGAGAGTTGTCCTCCTTCTTGCACCTCGCTTACCTCCTAATTACGTTGAAATTTTCTTGTTGCGTTTTTGTTCGCGCTCGCGCATGGACGTACTTAACGTTTTCTTGCGAAGGCGTATAGCCTGCGGAGTGAGCTCACAATATTCATCTTCGTTCAAGTATTGCATAGCTTCTTCAAGCGTTAAGATACGCGGGCGCTTTAACGTCGACGTCTGTTCTTTCGTAGCCGAGCGAATATTGTTCTGTGCTTTTTCTTTCGTAATGTTTACCGCCAAGTCGTTTTCCCGGTTGTGTTCACCAACAATCATGCCCTCGTAAACCGCCGTACCGGCCTCAACAAACAGCATGCCCCGGTCTTCCAATTGCAACATGCTATATGTCGTTGCTTTTCCTTTTTCTTTTGCCACGAGTACGCCTTCCCTGCGTCCGGCAATTTGCCCTTCAATGATTGGTTGATAAGAGTCGAAAGAGTGGTTAATGATGCCATAGCCCTTCGTTTGCGATAAAAACTCAGTTGAATAACCGACCAATCCCCGTGCAGGAATTAAAAATTCCAAACGCGTCTGCCCCTCACCTTCTTGTTTCATGTTGAGCATTTCGCCTTTTCGCTCGCCAAGTGATTCCATGACCGGACCGGTGTAGTCCTCAGGGATATCGATTTGCACGCGTTCGAACGGTTCATGTTTTACACCATCGATTTCTTTTACAATCACTTCCGGTTTGGAAACTTGCAACTCGTATCCTTCCCGGCGCATATTTTCGATAAGAATGGAGAGGTGCAATTCCCCGCGCCCGGAGACCGTCCACGCATCCGGGGATTCGGTTTCCTCCACTTTCAGGCTCACATCCGTTTCCAATTGGCGCAACAAGCGTTCTTCAATTTTCCGGCTCGTCACGTGGTCCCCTTCCAACCCGGAAAAAGGGCTGTTATTGGCCAAAAACGTCATTTTGAGCGTTGGCTCATCAATACGGAGGGCAGGCAACGCTTCCACATGGTCCTCGAGGCAAATCGTTTCCCCGACATTAATGTCATCGACGCCGGCAATCGCGATGATGTCGCCGGCTTCAGCCTCTTTGATCTCCTGTTTTTCCAAACCGTGAAAACCAAACAGCTTGCTGACGCGGAATTTTCGTTCTTCGCCATCCCTCGTAATCAAGACCGCCCGGTCTCCGTGGGCAACTTTTCCGTTGAAAATTCGTCCAACCCCGATTCGGCCCAGAAAATCATTGTATTCCAACATCGTAATCTGAAACTGCAACGGTTCAGCGCCCGTATCCTTGGGAGCAGGCACATTGTCGACAATCGCATCGAATAGAACGTCCATCCCTTGATCGGCCTCATCTTCCGGCTGTTTGGCCGTGCCGTTGATAGCCGATGCGTGGAGGACCGGAAAATCAAGTTGGTCTTCCGTCGCCCCCAATTCTATAAAAAGATCCAGCACTTCATCGACGACCTCTTCCGGTCGTGCATTTTCCCGGTCGATTTTATTCAACACGACGACAGGCGTTAGTTCTTGTTCAAGTGCTTTTTTTAAAACAAACCGGGTTTGCGGCATGCATCCTTCATAGGCATCGACAACGAGAAGCACCCCGTCCACCATTTTTAAAATTCGTTCCACTTCGCCGCCAAAATCAGCATGGCCCGGTGTATCAAGAATGTTGATTTGTTTTTCATTATACTGTACAGCGGTATTTTTCGCTAAAATTGTAATGCCGCGTTCTTTTTCCAAGTCATCTGTATCCATGGCACGTTCGCTCACACGCTCGTGTGCTTTAAATGTCCCCGATTGCTTTAACATTTCATCAACGAGCGTCGTTTTGCCGTGATC